>JAUIJR010000274.1 GCA_030431075.1 Polyangia bacterium
TTGGCTGGCACTACGCGGTGGATGCCCTGGGCGGCGCCGTGCTGGCCATCGCCTGTACGGAGCTGGTCTGGCAGATCGTCAAGCGCGACACCGGCCGCTCACGCGGCTGGCCCCTTGCGCCCACGCCGGCGACGCAAGAGGACGAGTAGCGCCAGCGGGCCGAGCCCCCCGCTCGGATCGCTGCTGCATCCGCCGCCGCAGCCGCCGGTGTCCGAGAGGTCGACACAGTCGCAGTCTTCGCAGCCTTCGGGCAACAAGTCGACGCCGGTCTCGTCGCGGATCCAACAAAGCCCCTCGAAGGGGGCGGTGTACAAGCCTCCCTCGCCGCACTCGGGGTAGCCGCGCGAGGTGATGCCGACGAGGCGCAAAAAGCCGTCTTTGGCAAGCATGAAGACCGGCCCGCCCGAGTCGCCCTGGCAGGTGTCCTTGCCTTTGCCGCCGGCGAAAAACTCGCGCCCATCGGCGATGAACTCGGTGATCTCCGCGTTGACCTGGCGCTTCTTGCCGTCGGCCGACCCGCTCTCGTCGTAGCCATAGCCGACCATCTCGACCTTGGCGCCCTTGTGCATCATCTCGTGATACTCGTGCGCGTCGGTGATCACGGTCGGAAAGTCGATGCCCGTGACCCGCCCTTCGATCAGCACGTAGCCGATGTCGGTAGCGTCCTTGTCGCACTCACGGCAGTAGTCCGGGTGCACGCCGTAGCTGACGACGTCGGCCCGACCTGCGCTTCCCCAGCAGGCGGTGGGGACGACCTCGTCGCCGAGGAGCACGCACATGCGGGAGGGGTCGGGGTTCGAGGCCAGGCAGTGCCCGGCCGTGATGATGAGATTCTCTTCGATGAATGTGCCCGTGCAGGCGACCTCGCCGATCCGCAGGTAGACGGTCTCGATGTGGTCGGTGCCCTCGACCTCGCTGCCTCCGACGATGGGCTCGGGCGGGGGCCGAGG
This sequence comes from Polyangia bacterium, assembly GCA_030431075.1. Classification (GTDB taxonomy): domain Bacteria; phylum Myxococcota_A; class Polyangia; order Nannocystales; family Nannocystaceae; genus JAUIJR01. Next base: position 951 of record JAUIJR010000274.1, read on the forward strand.
CACCGTGAGCGCGTCGGGCGGACCGAACGCGAGAAGCAAAGCGGCGGCGAACACCTGCGTGGAGGATAGCAAGACCGGCGCGGAACGCCGCCTCGAAGGCCGTGACGCGATGGCGTAGCCTGCGGGGGTGAATCGACCCACCGCGGGCTGGTCATTGGCTTCGAGCTTCGATGCGAACTCTCTCGCCGCGGCCTGCGCCGCGTGCTTGGATGCGCCGCCCTCGGGACTCGAGGCGCTGCTCGGGCGTGCGAGCGCGCCATTGCGAGAGCTGGCGGTCACGCCGATGAGCGCTCGTTTCGCCGTGATGGCCCTGCGTGCCGGGCACGACTTCGTGCATCACGAGCTGCGCGTACCGCTGGTGCCTGGAGCCAGCTCCGACGCTCAGGGCGAGCATCGAGATGGGGGCGAGCCCAGTGCGAAGCTCGAGCGCGCGCAGTGGGTCGACGGCATCTTCGAGACGCCGAAGTACGCGAGCGCCCGCCTCGAGGCGCCCTTGGCCGTGTACGACCCGAACCACCGCATCCAGTGGAGGGTTCACGAGCTCCTGCATCGGCGCGTCGGATTCTTTTGGCGGCCGGACCTGACTCCCTTCGAGGCCTACCTCGGCGCCCGCGCGAGCGAGCTGCTCCCGGTGGTGCACTGGTACGGATTCGACGAGGCCTTTCGCCCCCGTTGCGCCGAGCACCGTGGGCAGCGTCTGTTCCGCGAGCACTGCGAGGCCTGTGAGCGCGAGGCACGTCCATTTTGGGAGCAGCCCACAAGCGAGACCCACGCCCAAGCCGAGCGCTTTTTTGAGGAGGCCTTTGCGCATCTGGGCGGCGAGCTGGACGCGATGGCGCGCGAGCGCGAGCAGGGGCGTCGTTGGTCGACGCCGCATGGACCGCTCGATGCCTCGTCCGACGCAGCGGCCTACGCCAAGGCCCACTGGGAGCGCATGACGGCCTGGAGCTTTGGCGCGTGGGTCGAGCTCTTTTGTATCGAGGGGGTGGACTACGCGGCGAGCTGCGCGGCCATGCATGCGCGCGTCGAAGGGCTGGCCCGCGAGGCGGTTTGCGGTGAACTCCCCCTCCCACTCGAGGGGGAACTCGAGGAGGTTGGGGCCGCGCGTGCACGCCAAGAGCTGCGAGACCTCGGGCAGCGCTGCTTGGTGTGGATCGAAGCGCGCGATGACGACGCGCTCGAGGCCGAGCTGTGGCCGGTGCTCGAGCAGATGGCCGGCGCATGCCGGCAGCGCCGGGAGACGGCGGTCTACGACGAGGCTCGAGAGGCTCTGCTCACCCGCCTCGAAGCCCTGGCGAGCGCAACGGCGGAGGGGGCCATTCGCGTCGCGTGTACCGGCGCGATGTGGCGCGATTGGTCCCAAAGTCCTCAGGTGCGCGCGCAGATCGACGAAGGGCTGCGCAGCGCGAGCTCGGCGCGTCTCGAGGCCCTCGGGCCCGACGAGCTCCGCGAGTTCTTGGCGCACGAGAGTTTTGCGGGACCGGGGGAGCTGCGTCGTCGCCTCGCCAACTGGGTCGAGTCCGGCGGGCTGCCCGATTCAGCGCGGGCCGAGCTGTGGAGCCTCGAGCTGTGCCTGCGGGCGCGGCCTCACGTCGACCTCGAAGCCGAGCACTTTGCCTGCATGCCCGACGAGGAGGCCGCGGACTGGCCGCCGGGCCAGCTGCGCGCGCACGCGAGTCTTCGTCGCGGTCGATGGTCGGCCGCGGCCGTGACTCGGCTGCTCGGCTGGGACACGGGCGAGGCCAGCACACTCGAACTGGCTTGCGTCTACGTCGACAACGAGGCGCGGGTCATCGAGGCCGATGCCGAGATCGCAGCGGCCCTCGATGCCCTGGAGGCCGGCGAGCGGCCCCCTCTCGACGAGCTGGCGCGGAGCTTGTTGCGCGCCGGCCTTTGGGTGTGGCTGCCCACGCCGCGATGAGGCCCCTCAGTTTCCCTTCACCCGCTGTCCCATCGAGCGGCGAACCTTGACGTAGGTGGGGCTCAACGCGAAGGCGACGAGCTCGCGTGCCTCACTCGAGTCTTCGAGGCGATCGCCCAAGCTGGCCTCGGCATCGATCTCACCGAGCACCACGCGCAAGGCGGCCTCGAGGTTGCCGGCCATGGCCAGCCCGACGCGGTTGCCGACCCGCGCCAAGTGCTCACGGTAGCTTCGCGTGTCGAAGACCTCTTCGCTGGCGTCCTTGAACACCGCCCCGATCTGGCGGCTGACGCGGATCGGAAGCTTGCGGGAGAACTCCTGGGCGAGCTTGACCACCTCGGTCTCGCTGCCGCGCAGGCTCGACTTGCGCTTCGCGTGGCGCGGGTGAAAGGCGAGCAGGGTCGCATCGAGAATCTCGGTGAAGCGTTCCCGCTCGAGACCGGCGGCCAAGATCGACTCGGGGCGCGCAAGGTAGAGCGCACGGGCGACGGCGAAGCGCAGCATCGCTTCGTCGGCGACCTCCCGGACGCTGGCATCGGCCACGAGCACCGGCGGGTTTTGGCAGCGCAGGTGCACGAGCTTGCCCGCGTCGGCGCCTTCGGGGACCAGCTCGGGATCGTCGACGAGCGCGACCTTGGTCTGGCCCACGTGCTTGAGCACCTCGGACCAGCTGCGGGCCAGCGCGCTGTCGCCCATGGGTGAGACGCGAGCGCCGGCGGGGACCTCGACCTTGGGCATGCGGGCGGTCAGCAGCGCCGCGCCGCCGTCCCAGACGTGGAAGAGGGCGTCGGGGACTCCGGCTCCACCTTCCAATGCCGAGTCGAGCAGGCCCAGATCCAACTCGGCGTCTTCGGCCGCTTCGAGGCGATGCGTCTCGAAGAATTCCTTGGCGCCAGCGTGCTCGGGGTCGCGGAGGCGAACCACACGGTACAGGGCGTCGGCGCGATCGAGGTCGCCACGCGAGCGGCAATCTTCGGCCAGGACCGCGAGGCTCTTGGTGTCGAGAGGATCGAGCGCCAGCATCGCGTTGAGGTTGGCGCGGACCCGCGGCCCGTGATCTTTGTCGAGCAAGCGGTAGCCCAAGCTCGCGTAGTGCCGCGACAAGGCCCGACGTGACTCGAGATCGAGACCCGAGGCGTCCACGGCCAAAGCGCGCTCGAAGGCCTCGACGGCGCCCGAGGGGTCTTCGGCGCGCCGCTCCGCGAGGCGTCGCAGTAGGTCGACGCGCGCGCGCTGACCCGCTTTGTCCGCCGCGGCCTCGTCGCTCGTCGACTCCGCCGGCAGTCGGGCAAAGTAGTCTTCGACGACCTTCTCGAGCTCCTCACCCTTGCCGTGCTCGGCCAGAGCATCGACGAGGGCAGTGACGGCGACCACCGAGTCCGGCGCGACCTCGACGGCCCGCTGCGCGAACTCGAGGTCGCGGCCTGCGTCCTCGTCACGGCCGGTCTGGGTGGAGAGTCGGGCGGCATCGAGCAACAGCTCGAGACGCGCGCCGTCTTCGAGGTCCTCGCGCAACAAGAGTCGCTCGAGGCAGTCGAGGGCCACGTCGGCCTGGGTCCCGGCCGCCGTGCGCATGGCCGACTCCAGGGCCTCGCTCGAGAAGGTCCCGGCGGGAAGGGACTCGACGCCCAGGGCGCGCCGCAAGCAGGCGAAGCCACGCTTGCGGTACTTGCTCTCGTTCTCGCGCCGCTCGCTTGCGGCGTCGTCGTCGTCCCCATCATCGTCGCCGCGCAGGTTCATGGCCGCCTCTTGGAAGAGGAGACCGGCCTCGAAGGAGGCCCGCGCGCGGGCTTCGGGGCTCTCGGACAGCTCGGCCCGGTGCAGCGAGGCCTCGGCGGCCCGGGCTGCGTCGCCCTTGTCGCGCAAGATCGGGATCATGACCTCGAGGGCGCGCCCGTTGTCGGGATCGACTTTCAAGGCGCGCTCGAGGCGGACGAGGGCCTCTCCGTCTCGACGCAGCTCGCGCTCGGCCATGGCGGCGTAGGTGAAGATGGTTCCGGCGAGCCGGCGTTCGCGGGCCTCGAGCTCGCCCCGGCCTTCGAGGCGCTGATCGAGCTTGTCGGCGGCCGTGAGGACGTCACGCCAGCGACGCGCTTCGAAGCGATTGCGCACGACGGCCGTACGGATCCCGAGATTCTCGGGGTCGTGGCGCAAGGCGGTGTTGAGTCGGCGATAGGCCTCGCCGGCCCGGTCGCTGCGCTCGAAGACCTTGGCCAAGCCGACGAGCGCGTCGACCAAGCCGCTGCGGTCTTCGACCAAGCCGTAGGCGTCGACGGCGGCCTCGAAGTGCTTTTCGGCTGCGTCGAGCTTCTCGGCGGCCAAGGCGATCTCGCCCAGGCCCAGGTGAGCGCCGGGCAGGTTGGCGTCGAGCGCCAAGGCGGCTTCGAAGCGCGCCCGGGCGGCTTGTTCATCGCCGGTGGTCTTGTGGGTGATGCGCCCCATCTCGCTGAGCAGTCGGGCGCGGACGCTCGCGTCCTCGACCTCTTCGAGCTGCTTGTCCATGAAGGCGATGGCCCCGTCGACGTCTTCATCGTCGATGCGAAGCTGCACCAAGCCCTCGATCGCCCGGAACTGCCGACGGACGGCGAGGGGATCGGCGGACTGGTTCTTGGCTTCGGCCAGCACCCGACCGAACAGGCGGCTCGCCCGCTCACGGTCTTGGAGCTGCCGGCGCGAGAGCTCGGCCGCCTCGAGGTGTCCTTCGGGGTCGGGGAGCGCTGCCAGGCTCTCGGCCAAGGCCGCTTGGTCGTGGCACTGCCGAGCGATGGAGGCACGGGCCTCGTGCACGGCCCGTGCATCGACTTCCTTGTCGAGGCTCTTGGACAAGATCTCGAGGGCAGCCTCGGGGTCATCTTTGTCGACGCGCAAGAACTCGGCCAAGGCGATGGCCAGGCGGGTGCGACGCGCTGCGGCGTCGGGGGGCAAGGTCCCCAAGCGGCGGCGCAGCAGGGTCTCGGCGTCGTCCAGTCGATCGCCTCGACTGTAGAGTTGCGCGAGCCCGAGGGAGACCTCGTCGTTGTCGGGGGCACTTTCGGCCAGCTGCTCGAGGGTCGTGAGCGCGCCGGCTTCGTCTTTGAGCCCCTCTTGCAGGGCGCGGGCCTTGATGACCAGGGTCTGCGTCCGTGCGTCGCGGTGCGCCGCGTCGTCGGGGAGTTGCGCCAAGCGGGCGTCGAGGACCGGGAGCAGCTCGTCCCAGCGCTTGTCCGCCTCGTAGAGGCGCGCGAGGGCCTCGAGGGGACGAGGGTCTTCGGGTGCGAGCTCGGAGAGCGCCCGCCACGAGTCGATCGAGCGATCGGGCAGGTCGAGCCGTGTCTCGTAGACCTCGGCCATCGACGCGTAGAAAGCCGCGTGTTGATCGGTGTCGGCCGTCGACTCGATGCTGGTCTTCATCGCCTCGATGGCCTGAGCCCAAGCTTGGTTGTCGAGCAGGAGGCGAACGAGTTCCTCCCAGACCTGGGCGCGCGACGGGTACTCGCGGGACAACAAGCGCAGCACGTCGATGGCCTTCTCTCGGGCGTCGAGTTCGGTCTCGTAGACGCGGGCGAGTTCGATGCTGCGCTCGATGTGCTCGTCCTCGGGAAGCTCGGGGGCTTCGATGCCGAGACGGCGCGAGAACACGTCGGCGTAGTCGGCCCAGCGAGCCTCGCGGCGATAGATGTCCTCGAGTTTGGCGAGGGCGAGGCGGTGCTCGGAGCGAACGGCGAGGACACCTCGGTAGCGACGCTCGGCGTCGCCCCAGCTCTCGTCGAGCTCGTGCAAGGCGGCGATGCGCATGCCGAGGGCGACCACGTGCTCGGGCAAGGCGGCGTCGTTGAGTAGGCGACTGTGCGCCTCGATCAGGCGGGCACGATTCTCGCGACGCGCGGCCAGCTCTTCGAGCGACTCGAGAGCGAGCGGGTCTTCGGGCACGGCTTGCAGCGCGCGCTCGTGGGCGGTGAAGGCCTCTTCGCCACGGTCGGCGCCCTCGTCCCACATGCGTGCAGCCGCGAGCTGGGCGACCAGCTCATCGCGGGGATCGGGGCCCGCGCAGGCCAGGTAGGCGCGCTCGAGCTCGGACCACGCGGACGCGCAGTCCGGGCGGGCCACCAAGATCGGTGCGCGCAGCTGGGGCAGGCCGGGCAGGCCGTGGCTCGCGTCGTAGGGGAGTCGGGGCGGCGCGGGCTTGGCGGGTGCCGCCGGTTGGGCGGGCGGCATGGTGCCGACGAGCGCCGCGTCGTCGAGTTCTTCGAGCTCGAGCTCATCGACCTCGAGCTCTTCGATGTCGAGGACCTCGAGGTCTTCGATCTCGTCGATCTCGTCGATCTCGTCGATCTCGTCGTCGAGGTCGTCGGCCAGATCGTCGAGGGTCTCGACGCCCGAGAGCTCTTCGGTGTGAATCTTGGGGATGGCGTCGGGGGAGCCTTCGGCGGCGCGCTCGTCTTCGAGGACGGCGCCGATGTCGTCCAGCTCCGCCGTCATGGGGACGTCGAGCAGACCGGGCGTGCCCAAGTTGTCGTAGGAGCGGAGGCTCCCCGGATCGACCGAGGCCCGTTGCCAACGTTCGGCGTCGATCGACTCGGGGTCGACGAGCTCGGGACGCGTGTAGGGGTCACGTGGCAAGGAGGGGTCTTTGTAGC
>JAUIJR010000003.1 GCA_030431075.1 Polyangia bacterium
CGAGGACCTCGAGCGGCTGTCCGACGTGAAGACCCTTTTGGACATGCAGGCGATCATCGCGGCCCAGGCTGCCGCCGGCGCTGCGGCATCATGAGCGGACGCGTCGTCATCGCGGGAGGCAGCGGCCAGATCGGAGGCCATCTCGTGCGGCACTACCGTACGCGCGGCGACGAGGTCGTGGTGCTCACGCGCGGGGAGGCGGGACCCGGGCGCTTGCACTGGGACGCGACGAATCTGGGACCGTGGGCCGAGGCCGTCGACGGAGCCAAGCTCGTCTTGAACTTGGCCGGGCGTACGGTGAACTGCCGCTACAACGCCGAAAATCGCCGCCAGATCTACGCTTCGCGCGAGGACTCGACCCGCGTGCTCGGCGAAGCCATCGCGGCTGCGAGTGCGCCTCCGCCGGTGTGGATGAACGCGAGCACGGCGACCATCTACGTCGACAGCCGCGACCAAGCGCAAGGCGAGTCGACGGGGGAGATCTGGCGTGGCGACGAGGCGGGCGTCCCCGAGACCTGGCATTTTTCGGTCGACGTCGCGCGTCGTTGGGAGGCCGCGCTGGCTCGCGCCGAGACGCCGCAGACCCGCAAGGTCGCGCTTCGGGCCTCGATGGTGATGGAGTGGGAGCCGGGCGGCGTGTTCGCGGTGCTCTCTCGTCTGGTGCGCTTTGGCCTCGGCGGTCATCAAGGCGACGGGGGACAGATGATGGCGTGGATCCACATCGAGGACTTCGCCCGCGCGCTCGATTTCATCGAAGCCAAGGCCGAGCTCGAGGGCGCCATCAACGTGTGCGGGCCCGAGCCGCTGAGCAACCGCGAGTTCATGCGCGAGCTACGAGCGGCCTGGGGTCGCGGCTTTGGCCTACCGGCCACGCGCTGGATGCTCGAGATCGGCGCGGTCTTCTTGCGCACCGAGACCGAGCTCGTCTTGAAGAGCCGCTACGTGGTGCCCGAGCGCCTGCTCGCCGCGGGCTTCGAGTTCGTGCACCCCAGTTGGCCCGAGGCCGCGCGCGAGCTCGTCGCGCGGGCGCGTCAGCTGCCGGTGGCCGCGCCCTGAGCGGGGCGCGGGGTGGGGGCGCGCAGCAAGCGGCCGTCTTCGGTGGCCTGAAAGCCGCGCTTTTCGAGCCAGGCCGCCACCTTCGCGCCTTCGGGGTGTCCGCGGGGGATCACGTTGCTCATGTAGTTGAGGCCGCGGGCGCGCGCCTCTCGGCCGAGGGTGTCCAAGATGAAGCTGCCGACGCCCTGCTCGCGTCGCTCGGGATCGGTGACCAAGAGGATCTCGGCGTCGCCCCAGTTCACGTCCATCCAGCCGTAGCCGACGGTCTCGCCTTCGTCCTCGATGCGCCACCAGTCGCCGGGCAAGAGCTCTCCGCCCGCGCGCGCTTTGTGCCAGCCCTTCGAGAAGGTCTGCTCGGGAGCGCCGCCGACCAAGCGGGCCTTGTCCGCGTCCCAGCGCGCGCTCGGCTCATGAACGTAACGCAATGCCATGACGATATTTTGTTGGCTGTGCCCGCGCGACGCAAGTCGCGGTCCGTGAACAGCGCGTTGCGCGGCTTCAGCCCACTGCGAGCTCGACCGCGCTCGGCAAGGGACGGCCTTCGATGCCGGCGAGAAGGTTGGCCACGGCGCGCTGGGCCATCGCTTTGCGCGTGCGCGTGGTGGCCGAGCCGAGGTGCGGCAAGACGAGGCAGCGCGAAAATTCGTAGAGCGGATGGGCCGGCGGAAGCGGTTCGGGGTCGGTGACGTCGAGCGCGACGCCGGCGATCTCCTCGTTGCGCAGGGCGTCGACCAGGGCCGCACTGTCGACCACCGGGCCTCGGGCCGTGTTGACGAGATGGCCACGTGGCCCGATCCGGCGCAGCGCCTCGGCGCCGATGAGCCCGCGGGTCTGCGCGTTCAAGGGGCAGTGCAAGCTGACGACATCGCAGCGCTCGAGCAGCGCGTCGAGGGGGAGGTACTCGGCCTCCAGGGGCTCGGCGCGCTCGGGGTGGGGGCGAGGGCCGCTGTAGGCGATGCGCATGCCGAAGGCCCGTGCGCGTTGCGCCACCGCGGCCCCGATCGCGCCGAGGCCGACGATGCCCAAGCTCGCGTCGCGCAGCTCGAGGCCGAGCCATCCGGTGGGGGACCAGGGGCCCCACTCGCCGGCGGCGGCGTCACGTCGGGCCGCCTCGAAGCCACGGGCACAGGCCAAGATCAGGCCCATGGCCAGGTCGGCCGTGGCGTCGGTCAGCACGCCCGGGGTGTTGCCGACCGCCAGGCCGCGCGCGCGACAGGCTTGCAGATCGATGTTGTCGTAGCCGACGGCCATGTTGCTGACGACCTGCAGCTGGGGAAAGGCCGCGAGCAGCTTCGCGTCGACCGCGACGGTGAGCATGGTCAGGATTCCGCGCACCCTCGCGGCGCTCGCGGCGTCCATCTCGAGCCCCACGCGCAGCTCGCAGCGACCCTCGAGACCCCGCGTCCAGTCGGCGGGCAGGGGCTCCGAGAGCACGACCAGGGGCAGGGCGGTCATGCGCAGGATCGTACAACGCTCGTCGGCGAGGGGCGCGGTGGCTGGATCCGGCGGGGAAGTTCGGTATCTTCCGGCTCTCGTGCGTCGCCCTGTACCGAGGACCACGCGGAGCTTGCGCTTCGCCGCCGCCATCTCCTTCGCCTGCCTCGCGGGGGCGTGTGTGAAGATGGACGACAGCCCCTCGATGCGTGCCGAGTTGCGCGCGGCCAAGGCCGAGCTGAACGAGGCGACCCGCGAGCTGCGAGCGGCGACCAAAGAACTCGTCGACGCCCGCGCGGCGCTGGACTCGCGGGCGAAACCGGCCGAGGTCCGGTTGGCCGTCTCCGACCGAATTCCCGGCTTGGGCCTGGTCAAGTGCGCTTCGGCGCTGCGCTGTTCGATGCCGCGTTCGGTCCTCCAAAACATCGATCGGGCACGCGACAAGCTGGCGCGTCAAGCGACGCTTCGACCCGTGCGCAGCAAGGGCAAGGTGATCGGCTACCGTCTGGAGAGCGTGCCGGCCAACTCCCTGACCGAGAAGCTGGGCCTCGAGGCGGGCGACATCATCGAGCGGGTCCAGACGACCTCTTTGACCGGCAAGGGCGATGTCGACGCGATCATGAAGAAGGTGTCGGCCGCCAAGCGGATCACGGCGCTGGTGAAGCGAAACAAGAAGCGCCTGACCCTGCGCATCGACATCACCGACTGAGCGTTGACGGGCGCGCGGGGGTCGGCCAATCTACTCGCGTGGCCTATGCGAATCGGATCCTGATCGACGCACTTCGGCGCACTGCGCGTCGCCTGCGAGAGGGGGCCGACTACAGCTGGGGCCATCTGGGGATGTGCAACTGCGGGCAGCTCGCCCAAGCGGTGACGGGACGTGCGGGCGCCGAGATCCATAGCGCAGCCTTGGCCGCGGGCGGCGCGTGGATCGACCGGGCGCGCGAGTACTGCCCGACCAGCGGGCGACCCGTGGATGCGATCTTGCGCGAGCTGATGGGCATCGGCCTCAACGTCTCGGACGTCGCGGATCTCGAGAACCTCTCGGACGATCGCGTCTTGCGACGACTGCCCTCGGGGCGTCGCTGGCTCACGCGCAACGAGGTGAGTGACGTCGTCGAGTACCTCGAGACTTGGGCGGGTCTGCTCGAAGAGGAGCTGGGCCGCCGCGAGCTGGATGCCTTCGCCGAGGCCGCCCAATGAGCGGGACGCTCGCCTTTTTGCTCGGCGGGCTACTGGCGTCCTTGCCTTTGACCCCGCCGAGCTCGGGCGAGCTGAATCGGCACGGCCCGGCCTTGCCCGAGCTCACGCAGGGACAGAGTTTGCGCAACGGCGGGTGGATGCGCAGCCAGCTCGGCACCCATCCGAACACGGAGTTTCAGGCCAAGGCCATTCGTCGGCGCGACGGCAGCGTGGGCGTCTGGCTCATGCGAGAGACCCTGCACGGCATCCCCATCGCCGGTGCACGTGTGGCCCTGAGAAGCGATGGCGCCGGGCGCTTGCGACAGGTGGTCGGGCGCTGGCTCGCTGCCGACGCGCGGCTGCCGGTCGCCCCCCGGCACAGCGTTGCACGCGCGCTGTGGTGGCCCCTCGAAGAGGGCTTGGTGTTGGCGCGGGTCGAGACGACGCCGCTGCGTTTCGTGCACGGGCAGCCCGAGCAATTCGAGGTCGTCTACGCCGTGAGCGACGGCCGTGAACTCGCGCGCTGGTCGGTCGTGGACGACAGCCCGGTCCCGATCCGCGGGTGGGCCGAGAACCCGGTCGTCACGCCGCAAAGCGAGATCTTTTCGATCGATCTCGACGACCAGGACCCGCTGCGCTTGGAGAACGGCTTTCTTCGGATCTGGGACTGCGACTGGGATGCGCAGACCCAAAGCTGCGCGATGACCTTTTTTCCCGAGGGCGACCCGGCCGTCGGTTTCGTCGAAGCGCCGCCACCGATCGAGGACGATGAGGCGCACCGCGATCCGGCCGACGCCTTCGCGGGCGTTCAGATGACCCAGTTCGGGATGCGCTTTTACGATCGCCTCCTGAGCTGGGGCTGGGACCCCTACGTCTGGGACTTGCTGGACTGCAGCTGGCAAGAGGTCGAGCCCCAAGATTGCCGCGTCTTTGGGCGCGTGAACGTGCAGGCCCAAGACGAGCAGGGCGTGTTCCCCTATTCGGGGGCGTTCTACAGCACGGGGTCCGGCATTTGGATGGGCCAAGGGAACAACGCGGACACCAGCTTCGAAGGCGACATCGTCGTTCACGAGTTCGGGCACCACGTGACCCGCGGCTACGGGGTGCCCGAGCCCATCGACAAGTTTTGGGACCGATCGAGGCGATACGTGGATCGCTCGTCGATCAACGAGGGGACCTCCGACTTTTTCGCCCGGCAGATGTCGAGCAACGACCTCATCTACGACTACTTCGTCGAGGTCGAGCCCAGCATCTACGTCGACAATCGCACCCGTCACATCGGGCAGCCCTTTCGTTGCCCGGAGAACCTGGTCGGTGAGGTCCACATGGACGGGCGGATCTGGGCGAGCGCGCTGCGGGCCATCCAGCTCGACCTCGCGGCGGCCGGCATCGCCGACGAAGACGAGTTCATGGCGGCCTTCTTGGTCGCGCACGCAGCCGTGCGTCAGATTCCGACCCAAGACCTCGAACAGTTTCCGGAGGCGGCGGACATCGTCATCGACGAGCTTCGGACGAGTTTTGGGGCCGAGGCTCAAGCGCGTGCACGCGCGATCTTCGATGCGCGAGGCTTGCGGATCTGTTCGCGACGACTCGACCTGCGTGAGGACCCGAGCTTCCAAGGGACGGCTTCGCCCGACGACCCGCTGGACGATCGTTTCATGGTCTTCACCAGTCACCGCACCAGCGTGGAGCCGGCGATCGTGCAGAGCCATCCCTGGGCGCCGGCGCTGCACCATTTCGTGGAGCTGGAGGAGGGGGAGACCGAGCTCGCGCTGCGATTTCGGCCCGGCTACTGGCGGCCGGCGAGAGTGGGGGAGGCGCCCCCCGAGTTCACCTTGGGCTTGCTGATGAAGCGCGGCGACCAGGAGATCGCGTTTTGGAGCGATCCGGACCCTGAACTCTCCGTGGTCACCAACGATGCCGAGCTGCGCTTCGTCTCGACTCCGGTCGATGCCGAGGGATGGGCCGAAGTTCGTGCGGTGGATCTGACCCCGAACGCGAGCTACGCGATCGCCCTGGTGAGCCTGAGCGCCGTCGACGGAGAACTCTTCGTGATCGAAGAGATGCAGTGGTCGATCGGAGCGTCGGGCGGCGAGGAGGGCGGCGACGAGAGCTCGAGCGCCGAGGGCGAAGCAGGCGAAGGGGACACGGGAGAGGAGGGCGCGGCCGGAACGGTTGGGAGCAGCGACGAGGGCGGTGCGGATGGACGGGCCAACGGGGCCATCAGCGAGGTGTCCTCGGGCTGCGCGTGCGCCACGGCGAGCGCTGGCGGTCGCGGGGCGGCGCCGCTGGGCTGGCTCGCCGCGTTGAGCTTGCTCGGGCTACGCGTTCGTCGTTGCCGCTCGACCTGAGCCGGCCGCGGTCAAGCTTGGAGGACAACGACCAGGTCGCACACGTTGCTCCCGGTCGGGCCGGGTCGCCAGGCATCGCCGAGGGCCTCGAAGAAGTCGGCGGTGGTGAACTCGCGCAGGTGCGCCGCGGCGTCGAGCCCGAGTCCCTGGGCCCGTTCGGCTGTGCTCGGCGCGACGACGGTGCCGGCGCAGCCGGAGTTCCCGTCGGCGCCATCGGTGGCGAAACACCAGATCCAAAGCCCACGCGCCCGGCAAACCTCGAGGGCGCTCGCGGCGAAGTGGAGGTTGCGACCGCCGCGTCCTTCGCGGTCGCGCTCGACCACCGTCTCCCCGCCCCAGGCGAGCAGCCGCGGCCGCGGGGCAAAGGCCTCGAGCTCTGGGCGATCGAGCTCGGCCTCGAGGGCGCGCAAGGCGGCCTCGCTCGTGCCGCCCAGGCCGCCGCCGAGATCGACACCGGCCCAACCCGCCTCGGCGGCCACCCGCAACAGAGCACGGCGCGCGTCTTTGTTGCTCGCCACCAGCATGTCGAAGCCGCGCCGCTTGCCGACGCCGCGTTCTCGTCGCATCGAGAGGGCCGCACGCGCTTCGGGCGAAAGTGGGTCCCAGCCGCCGGCGGACATCAGCGCGTCACGCAGCGACTCGGGGTCGACCTCGTGGACGAGGGTTGGGCCGCCCCCGACCACGTGGAGGGCGTCGCCGGGGACGTCCGAGATGATCAACGCGGCGCAGCGCGTGGGCCCGGCGGCGCGCAGCAGGCCGCCAAAGCGCAGGCCGTCGAGCTGGGCGCGGGCGGCGTTCAGGGTCTCGATCTCGATGGGTCGACGCAGCCAGGTCTCGTTGGCCGCGCGCAGAGTCTCGAGCTCGACCCCGGGCCAAGGTGCGACAACCGACGCCGAGCTCCCGCCGCTGACCAGGGCCACGATCACATCTCCCGGAGCCGCGCGCATCGCCAAGTCGATCGCGGCGCGCCCCGCCTCGAGGCTGCCGGCGTCGGGCAGGGGATGGCCGCCGACGATGTGGCGGTGGCCGGCGGTGAGGGGCTCGAGCGCGAGCGGCCCCATCGAGAGCAGCTGCCCCAGGCGCTCGGGGTGCGGCGCGAGGACCTCGAGCGCTCCCGCCAGCATGCCGGCGCAGGCTTTGCCCATGGCGACGAGGTGCACTTGGGCGTCGCCTTCGAGGCGCTGAACCACCTCGCCGACACGAAGGTTTTCGGGGGTCAACCAGCCGAGGGCACGGCCGACGGCCGCCGCGGGATCGATCGCCGCATGGACGGCCTCGGCCATCGCATCAAAAAGCGGTGCGCGCGGATCTTCGGCGAGCAGCTCGAGCTGCGACAGTCGCGTCGGCGAAGTGGGCACGCCCCATGGTAGCGGGAGTCGAGCGCCGACGAGCGAGGCTGCGCGCGGCCGTGTACCCTGGCGTGCATGTCCGACGCGCTTTGGGTTTTCGGCTACGGCTCGTTGATCTGGCGCCCCGACATCCCCTACGACGCGGTCGAGTCCGCGCGCTTGCCCGGCTGGGCGCGCCGCTTTTGGCAAGGCTCGACGGATCACCGCGGGACCCCAGAGGCGCCGGGTCGCGTGGTGACCTTGGTCGAGGACCCCGAGAGCCACACTGTCGGGCGCATCTTTCGGGTGCCGCCCGAGGCGGTCGAGGGCGTGCTCGCGCGTTTGGACCACCGCGAAAAGGACGGCTACCTGCGCCGCCGACTCGAAGTCGAGGCCTGGTCGGAGCCCGGATCGAAGCCGGGACCGAAGCCAGCGACACCTACGGCGCGGACGGCCCTCGTCTACATGGCGGCGCCCGGAAACCCGCAGTGGCTGGGTCCGGGGCCCGACGAGGCGCTGGCCCGACACATCGGGCGCAGTCATGGACCTTCGGGGAGCAACCGCGAGTATCTGCTGCGCTTGCGCGACGCCCTGCGCGAGCTCGGCGAGCACGACGGTCACGTCGAGGCACTCGCCGCCTTGCTCGAGGACTAGAACTCGCCGAAGAGGTCGACGATGCGCACGTCGAGGGCGCTGGCGATCTTGAACAGGCTCGAGACCGAGGCGCTGGACTCGGCCCGCTCGATCTGGCTCAGCAAGCTCACCGACAAGCTCGTTCGCCGGCCCATCTCTTTGAGGGTCAGCGAGCGGCTCTTTCGAAACTCGCGGACGCGCTGCCCGATGGTGATGTGCAGCTCGTCTTCGCGGCGGACGATGATGCCCTTTTTACGAGCGACCTTCGCCACCGTCTCGCGGATGTCGTCGCCCGAGAAGGGCTTTTGCATGTAGGCGCTGACGTCGAGGTCGATCGCGTCCGTGGCGGACTCCAACGAGGGGTAGGCGGTCACGATGATCACGCCGAGGTCGCGGTCGAGCTTGCGGACCTCTCGCAGCAGCTCCATGCCGTGCATCTGCGGCATCTTGAGGTCGAGAATCAGGATGTGGAACTGCTGCTTGTTGCGCAGGCGCTCGAGGACTTCCTTGGGATCCGAGAGCGCGACGACATCGCAGCCGTCGGGCGTCAGCAGGGCCGTGACGGTGTCGCGGACGTTGGCGTCGTCGTCGATGGCCAGGACACGCAGCGATGACACCTGGACATGATGCCAAAGCTCGCCCGCGGTGCCGCCGCACCTGGAGGCCCAATAAATGAAAACCCCGCCTCGGGATGGCGGGGTGGTGACCCTCTCCGTGTATGTGGAGGTGGTCGGGGTGGTCGGGGCGAGAGGATTTGAACCTCCGACCTTTCGGTCCCGAACCGAACGCGCTACCAAGCTGCGCTACGCCCCGGAAGGGAGGCGGTTCCTAGCAGAGCGCTGGTGCCTTGTAAAGGCGGCGGCGCGAGACGAGCGCAAAGGGCGCGTAGTTCGCCGAGGGCCTCGCCTAAGCCGAGGGCCTCCCCTAAAAAGCCACGGCGAGGCGGTAGTCGCCCACCGCGAACTCGTCGTCGGGTTGGAGCTCGACGGGGTGGCGGATCGCCTGGTCGTTCACGCGCACCGAGCCGTCGCCGGCCACCGGACGAAGGTGGGGGCGGTTGGGCATGCCCGACCACTCGAGCATCGCGTGCAGCTTGAGCACGCTGTCGTGCTGCAGCTTGATCTGGCAGCGCTCGCCGTGCCCGAGGCGGTAGCTCCCCGGCAAAAAGAGGCGGTCCTCGAGGTTGCCGTCCGGATGCAGCACCTTGAGGGTCGCGGCCACCGGGATGCCCATGTCGCGGTGCAAGATCATCCCGAGGACGTTGGCGAAAGCGCCCGCGTCGGGAGGACGGGTCTCGGGCTCTTTGGACAGCGCGCGGGCGAGCGAGTTTTGCAAGGCGACGGGCAAGTCCTCGCAGCCGGGTTGCTCTTGCACCGGGACGACGGGCATCTGGGCGTGGGCCTTGAGCCAGGCGACGGGGTCTTCGCGCAGGGCGGCTTTGACCTCGGGCAAGGTCATGTCCGCGTGGAAGGGCGAGCGGGCGGTGAGCAGCTCGTACAAGATCGTGGCCAGGGAGTAGACGTCCGAGGCCGGCTTGAGCACGCGCGTTTGCAGCTGCTCGGGCTGCGAGTAGTGCGGCGTGCCCACGACCATGTGCTGGCTGGTCGCGTTGACGCCGATGACCGGGCTGCCGTCGAAGGAGCGGGCCAGGCCAAAGTCGAGCACTTTGATCTGCCCGTTGGCCTCGACGAAGATGTTCTCGGGCTTGACGTCACGGTGGACGATGCCCTTGGAGTGCGGCTCGGCCAGCCCCAGGCAAGCCTGGTGGATGATGGTCACCGCCTGCGCCGGATGCAGCGGCTCGTCGAAGCCGTGCCAGCGATCGAGGACCGCACCTTCGAGGCAGTCCATCAACATGTAGATGTGACCGTCGGGGCGCAAGCCGCAATCGAAGGTGCGCACCACATGCGGGTTGGTCAGCGAGCGCAAGATGGTGATCTCGCGCAAGGCGCGTTGGGCCTCGTCGCCGGCGGTCACCGGCTTGCGCGTGAGCTTCAAGGCGAGCTCGCGCTCGTGGCCCTCGACCGCGACTTTGTAGACGCAGGCGAATGAGCCCTTGCCCAGGACGGACTTGATCTCGATGCGGTCGGCGTAGACGTCGCCCGGCTGCAGTTGCAGGTCCATCGTGGTATGCGCACGCTAGCACGAGGCCGCTGCGACGTGAACGATCCCGCCCGACTCCGTCCCCTGTCTTCGCTCGAGCCCTTGCGGGCCGCCGAGATCCAGCTGATCGCCACGGACGTCGATGGGACCTTGACCCGCGCGGGTGCGCTGGACCCAGCCGTGGTGCAGATCATCGCCGACCTGGGCCGCGCCGGCCTGACCGTGTGGCCCGTCAGCGGACGACCCGCGGGCGAGGTGCTGGGCTTGGTGCGCTACTTGCCCGGGGTCGAGCGGGGCATCGCCGAAAATGGCCTGCTCGAGATCGTGGCCGACCAAGCGCCGCGCTGGCTCGGGGCGCCCACGGATCGCGCGCGCTTGCGCGCGGTCGGCGATGCGCTCAACGCGGATCATCGAGCCAAGCTCGAGCTCGCCGGTGACGCCTTTTGCCGGATCGGCGACGTCGCCTACGAGCGCGAGGGGCGGGAGGTCGAGGAGCTGCTTCGCCTGCGCCGGGCGGCCGAGGCCCACGGGGTCCACCTGATCTGGTCCTCGGTCCACGTGCACATCGCCGAGCGCCGTCCCGACAAGGGCGAGGGCCTCGAGCGCCTCGCAGCGGAACGTGGTTTCTCGCCCGATCGGATCTGCACGGTGGGCGACGCGCCGAACGATGGGGGCTTGTTCGTCGCCGGCCGCTTTGGTGTGAGCGTCGGCACGGTCGACGTCAAAGACACGGCCGCGGAGTTCTCCGCGCTGCCCGAGTTCGTCAGCGAGGCGCGCGAGGCCGAGGCCTTCTTGGAGCTCGCGCGCACGTTGTTGCGCACCCGCGGCTGAAAAAAGCGATTGCCTCGGGCCGCGGGTGTGTGGCCCCCTTCGGTGCGAGTGGTCGCGGCCAGTGAGGCCGGGACGCTCAGCTACGAGGAGCCGAGAAGATGCGCATCGGAGTACCCAAAGAGATCAAGACCCACGAGTACCGCGTCGGTGCGCAGCCGGCTGGCGTGCGTGCCCTGGTCGACCGCGGCCACGAGGTGCACGTCCAAAGCGGCGCGGGGCTCGGCAGTGGTTTCGACGACGAAGCCTACGCGGCCGCGGGTGCCAAGCTGGTGGCGAGCGCGGGCGAGGCCTGGGACGCCGACATGGTCATCAAGGTCAAAGAGCCCTTGGCCGCCGAGTTCGACTTCTTCTCCAAAGGCAAGATCGTCTACACCTACTTGCACCTCGCGGCGGCGACGGAGCTGACCCAAAAGCTCCTCGACACCGGCGTGCGCGGCGTGGCCTACGAGACCATCACCGACGCGCGCGGCACCTTGCCGCTCTTGCGACCGATGTCCGAGATCGCCGGACGCATGGCCGTGCAGGTCGGCGCGTGGGCCCTCGAGAAGGCCAACGGCGGCATGGGCCTGCTGCTCGGCGGCGTGCCCGGCACCCGTCGCGGCCGCGTGATCGTGCTCGGCGGCGGCGTAGTCGGCACGGCGGCGGCCCGCATCGCCATCGGCATGGGCGCGCACGTCACCATCCTCGACGTGAACTTGGACCGCATGGCCGAGCTCGAGGACATTTTCGGCAACGCCATCGAGACCCTCTACTCGAACCCGGAGAACATCGAGCACATGGTGCGCACGGCCGACATGGTCGTGGGCGCGGTGCTCATCCCCGGCGGTGCGGCCCCCAAACTCGTGACCCGTGAGCTCATCGGCAAGATGCAGCCCGGATCGGTGGTGGTCGATGTTGCCGTCGACCAGGGCGGGTGCATCGAGACCTGCAAGCCGACCACCCACGACGCGCCGACCTTCATCGTCGACGACGTGGTGCACTACTGCGTGGCCAACATGCCGGGCGCCGTCCCGCGGACCAGCACCTACGCGCTGACCAACGCGACCTTGCGCCACGCCTTGGCGCTCGCGGACAAGGGCATCGTCGAGGCCGTGCGCGGCGACATCCACCTCGCGCGTGGCGTGAACACCTGGGACGGCGCGTGCACGAACGCGGCCGTGGCTAAAGATCTCGGGCACGAATTCACGCCTCTCGAAAAGCTGCTCTGAGCCCGCGCGGGCTCGGGGTCCGCGCGCCGACCTGGAGTGGATCTGTAAAGCCTCGGCTTTGCGCCATCGCGCCGCAGCCGTGCTGGTGCGCGGGGCTACGCACATTTCCTGGCCGCGTCTTTGGGGGGTGGCATCATGGGCGCATGTTCCGTCTGCAGAACATCCTCCCTCTCGGGGCTTTGGCCACGACCCTCGCGCTGGCCTCCGTGGCGCACGCCGGACCCGGCGACACCTCGACCACCAAGGGCACGATCGGCATCGACACGAGCTTTTTCGGCTTCGGCCACTGGAACCCGGACGGCGGTCCAGCCGACGACGGCACCAACTTCGTGGGCTTCGGTGTCGGCCGCGCCGTGGCCACCCAAAACAACATCATCCAGCCCGCGCCCTTGGTCGGTCTGCGTGGTGGCGCGGTGATCTTGGGCGGCAACGCGGTCGTCGGCGCGCGTCTGACCTTCTCGGTCTTCGCCGCCGTGCCCGAGAACGAGGACGCTGGAAAGACCACGGTCTTCAACGGCGAGCTCATTCCATTTTTTCGCTACCTGTTCATGCCGGGCAACTTCATCCGCCCCTACGTCGAGGGGCACGTCGGCCTCGGCGGCGGACTGACCAAGAACGTGGTCGACATCCCGGTGATCGGGCAGGTCGTGACCACCGGCCATCAGATCTCCCCGATCGTCGGTGCGGGCGGCGGTGCGATCTTCTTTTTGAACGAGCACTTCTCCGTGGATGTGGGGCTCGGCTTCGACTACATGGCGCCGCATACCCGCGTCACCGACGACGACCCGGACACCGAGGAGGAGGGCTGGGACAAGGCCGGCGACCTCATCAGCCTCGAGGTCCTCGCCGGCATCAGCGGCTGGTTCTGAGCGGCCTTGCCCGCACGAAAGAGCCCGCGGTCTCCCGCGGGCTTTTTCGTGTCTAGTGGCGGCGACTCAGTCGAGCTGCAGCGCGCCGATGTCGAAGGTCTCGCCCTCTTTCATCTGCGAGCCGAGGTCCGAGCCCATCGTGACACGCCACTTGCCCTCGACTTTGAAGGCGATCCCGTAAGCGCCGAGGGGGACGTCGGCGATCTCGAAGCTGCCGTCCTCGCCGGAGCTCGCCTCGAACTTCACTGGGGAGTCGGCGCAGGGGCTCTTCGAGAACATCATGTCCGGGCTCGGGCACAGCTCGATGGCTACGCCAGCCTGGCCCTTTCCGCTTCGGAGCAGCTTACCTTTGAGATTTCCCTTCTTGATGGGACCGCCGCGGGGCAGCGAAGGGCCCTTGCCGGCGACGATGATGTTCTCGACCTTGCCCGAGATCTCGGGCACCGCGCCCGAGGGCCACTCGGTCTTCTCGCCCTCGGATCCGAGCACCGAGATACCGATGGCCGAGGCGATCCAGACGCGCCCTTGGTCGTCGACGGTGACGGCCGAGATGTTGTCGGCGCTGAAGTCCTTGTTCTTGCCCGAGAATGTCTTCAACCCTCCATCGAACTTGCCGACCTCGTCGAGGCCAGTGCGAAAGGCCATCGCTCCGGACTGCGAGAAGCTCAGGTAGGCCAGCTGCAAAAAGCCCTTCAGGCCCAGGTCGGTCTTGCTGACCGCCTCGCCGGGGCCGAGTTGCGCGACCGTCTCGCCCGTCCAGGCGTAGACCTTGCCGTCGGGGGAGACCTCGACCCCCTCGAAAAAGGGCTTGCGCTTGGAGAGCGACGAGACGTCGACGGTCTTCCAGGCGCCATCGACCTTGGTGTGGAGGGCGTTTGCGGAGGCGACCCACAGCTGGCCCTCGCTGCCGATCCCGATGCCCTCGAGCAACGCAATGTCCTCTCCAAGTACCTTCTTGGGCTCGCTGCTCCAGGTCTTGCCATCAAAGGTGCCGATGCCCTCGTAGCTGACGGTGTACACCTTGCCGTCTTTGTCGACGGCGAAGTCGTCGGGGGCCCCGACGCCTTCGCGCGGGGCAGTAGCGACGAGGGTGAACTCGCTGCCCTCGAGGCGAAGGATGTCCATGTAGGCGAGGGCGTAGATGTGCCCGTCGAGACCACGCGTGAAGTGCTTGAGCAGCATCTTGGGGCTCTCGGCCATCGGTGTGAACTCGTCCCCGTCGAGGACCACCAGTCCCTTGTTGGCGACCATGAAGTAGGCCGGGCCGGCTTCACCGGCGGCGGTGGGGACAGGAGGCGGGGTCTCGGCGCCGCTCGCCGCGGGGGCCTTCGCACCGGTGGCGGCGCCCGGGCCGGTGGCGGCTTCGGCCCCGCTCGCGGCCTCGGCCCCGCTCGCAGCCTCGACGGCACCGCCGCTCGGACCCGTCGCCGCGTTGGAAGGATCCTCCGAGGCGCTTTTGTCCTCGCAGCCGCTCGAGAAGAAGAGCGCGCAGCTCAGCGTAGCGAGGATCCGGCCGGGGGAGCTCATGGCGACCAGGCTGCCAGTCGCCGCGCGCGAGGGGCAAGGTCGAATCGTTCGCTTTCGGGATCTGCGCGACGCGGCGTAGCGAGGGTCGCAGCTGATACTCTGGGGTGATGAAGCGTGCGTGGGTCTTCGCCTGTTGTTTGGGGGGCACTGGGATCGTCTCGGCCTGCGGGGATCCGGACCCGAGCACGAGCGAGGCGAGCAGCGCGGACGCGGAGGCCGAGAGCGGCGAGGCGGGGGAGTCGGGCGAAGGGGAGGCCGGGAGTGCGAGTTCGACCGGCGACGGCGACGGCGATGGAGACGGAGACGGAGACGGTGACGGTGACGGTGACGGAGATGGCGACGGAGACGGAGACGGAGATGGCGACGGCGACGGCGACCTTTGCGGCAACGGCAGCCTCGACGACGAGGAAGCCTGCGACGGCAACTTGGTGCCGATGAGCTGCGCCGACCTCGGCTTCGAGGCGGGCACGCTGAGCTGCGCCGAGAACTGCACCTTCGACACCAGCATGTGCACCGTCAGCTGCGGCAACGGCGTCGTGGATGCGGGCGAAGACTGCGATGGCGACGCGCTCGACGACACCGAGTGCACGGATCTCGGCTTGGGCGTCGGGACCTTGTCGTGCACTTCGGCCTGCGACTTCGACACCAGCGCGTGTGGCAGCGCGCTGTGTGGCAACGGTGTCGCCGACGGCCAAGAGCAATGCGACGGCACCGACTTTCAAGGCCGCGATTGCGAGAGCTTTGGCTTTTCGGGCGGCGGCGTGCTCGCGTGCACCGACATGTGCATGGCCGACACCTCGGGCTGCATCGCCGGTTAGTTCCGAAGCGCGGGGCTTGACATTTTTTTCGCGTCGTCTAAATAGGCGCCCCTCGCTGGCCGTCTAGGCGGTCCCGACGACACTCGATGTGTTCTCGGCCCGGCGAACTCGGGAGTCTGCCCATGCACCCCTTCAACTCGATGACCAGCCAATTCGCCCCTGTGGGCTGATCTGGCGCGCGTTTTCGGGGGGAAGGGGGCGATGGCCCCGACTTTCGAACACGAGCTCGCCGCGGGGATGGTCCCCGCGCGCGTGATGAAGCACGACCGTGTGGGCGTACGGCATGCGACCCGCCGCGTGTATGGAGGTACGAACATGCTGAAACAACTGAGGTATTTCGCCTTGCAGTAGCGGCCCGGCCGCTATGAACGAAACGGCACCGCGTCGACGCCAATGGCGTGGACGCGGTGCCACTTTTTACGCGGGCCGCCGGCTCAAGGCGCGGGGTGGGGGATCCGATATCCCGCCTCGTTGACCAAGGCCTCGACGCGCGCCGGCGGCACTTCGCTCGCCACGCGCAACAGCCCGGCGTCGAGCGAGACCTCGTAGCCCGCGATGCCGCCGCCGTCCAAGCTGCGCTCGAGCTTGCGGACGCAGCCTTGGCAAGTCATGCCCTCGACCGTGTACTCGCGCATCGCCGCACCTTCGGGCGCCGGCTTGCGAAAACGGGCGCGCAGGTCGTCGATGGCGAACCACACGAGCATCGCCGTGAGCACGATGGCCGACGCGGTCTCGAGCCAGTTGGCTTGGCTGTGGTCGTGCATGGGCATGCTCGCGGCCGAGGCGAGCACCGAGTCGAAGGCCCAGCCCAAGGCGACCGAGCCGACGATGATCGTCGTGAGGTAGATGACCAGGCTCTTGCGGCCAAAGGTACGGGCCACGGCGCCGATGGTCGCCACGTTGGTGGCGGGGCCGGCCATCAAGAAGACCAAGGCTGCCCCGGGCGGGAAGCCACCCGCGACCAGGGCGGCCGCGATGGGCACCGAGGCGGTGGCGCACACGTACAAGGGGACGCTCAACAACAAGACGGCGACAAGTGACCAGGGCCCGGCCGCTTCGGCCACGGCCGCGAGCTTGTCGGTGGGGATGAAGGCTCCGAGCGCGGCCGAGATGATCACGCCAAAGGCCAGCCATCCCCAGACGCTGCGGATGACCTCGAGCGAGTGCTCGGCGCCGGCGCGCCAGCTGTGACCGTGACCCTCTTGCGCGGCGCGGCGAGGGGGGGAGGCTTCGGTGCTCGAGGCCAGGCCACCGACGATGCCGAGCAAGGCGGCCGCGCCGACCTTGAACAAGGCGAAGGGCCAGCCGAGCATGCCGGCCGAGACCAAGATCGAGTCGACACCGGTCTGGGGCGTGGAGATCATGAAGCCCAGCGCGGCACCGTCGCTCGCGCCGCGCTGCTTGAGGCTGACGCCGGCCGGAATCACCCCGCACGAGCACAAGGGGAGGGGGACGCCAAAGGCGACGGCCTTGAACACCCCCGCGCGACCGGCCAAGGCGCGGCCGAGCCAGGCGTCGGGCACGAGCACCTGCAACACACCGGCGATCACCGCCCCGAGCAAGAGCCAGGGGGCCAAGGCGATCATCACCGACCACAGTTCGCTGAAGAAGGTCTCCATCTTCAGCTCCCCCGCGTCCGCTGGTAGCGGGCGAAGACATCCATCAGCTCTTCGATCGTCTCGCTGCGGCGCTCGTCGTCGTCGCTGCGCAGGGCATCGGTCACGCAGTGTTCGATGTGGTTGCTCAAGAGGATCTGGCCCACGCGGTCCATCGCGCCGTTGACGGCCGAGATCTGGGTGAGGATGTCGACGCAGTAGGCGTCGGCCTCCACCATGCGTCGGATGCCGGCCAGTTGCCCCTCGGCGCGCTTGAGTCGGGCCATCAGCTTGCTTTTCGTGCTCGCGTCCATCGCCGTCACATACCCCCAGGGGGTACTCGAGGTATACCCCCAAGGGGTATACGGTGCAAGCGGTGCGAGATGCGCACTTTCGCACCGATCCGAGAATAGAAGTGACCGATGGCGGGACCGGCGCGAAACTCGGGCTAGAGCCGACGTGTCCTAGGCCGCAGCCCACCGGCGGTCTCACGTAGCCCGCCGGCGCACACGCGTGCTATCTGGCGCCAGCGCCGTCGAAGCGCCCCCTCGTCATGAGCCAGGTCCCCAACTGCAAGTTTGCGCAAGTTGCGCGAATCACCCTCCTGTCTGCGCTTTTGGGGACGGCGGGGGCGTGTGGTCAGGGGATGGGCCCGGGTGGCCCAGGTGGCCAGCCCGGCGCCGAAGCCGGCAAGCCCGAAGAGAAGGCGACCCCGGTGCGCCTGACGACGCTCTCCCTCGGCGACATCGAGTCACGTGTCAGCTCGGCGTCGACGATCGAGGCCGAACAACGAGTGACGGTGCACGCCGAGTCCACGGGGCGACTGACCCGCGTCGCCTACGAAGAAGGTGACGAGGTCGAGGCCGGCAAGGTGCTCGCGCGTGTGCGTCGCGACGCGCAGGCCAGCGGGCTCGACCGCGCCGACGCGAACTACGAGAAGATCGCCGCCGACGTCGAGCGCATCGAGCGACTCGTCGCCAACGGCGTGGCCAGCCAAGAGGAGCTGGCCAACGCCAAGGCCCAGCTGCGCGCCGCGTCGATCGACAAGCGCGACCGCCGACGCGACCTGGCCAACACCAACGTCGTGGCGCCCTTCGCCGGCACGGTGACCCAGCGTTTCATCAACGAGGGGGGCTTCGTGAGCGCGGGGCAGCAGGTCTACGAGATCACCGACTTTGCGACCCTCGTCGCGCGGGTCTACGTCCCCGAGCGCGAGCTCGATCGCATCGCGGTCGGCCAAGAGGCTCAGGTCGTCGGCAAGGCGGCGGCGGGGCGCAGCGGCATCGGCAAGGTCATGCGCATCGCGCCGATCGTCGACGCGACCACGGGCACCGTCAAGGTGACCATCGCCTTGCCCCCCGAGCTCGCCGGCGGTGAGAACGGATTTTTGCCGGGCATGTACGCCGAGGTCACCTTGACCACCGACCGGCACGAGGGCGTCTTGCTCGTCCCCAAAAGCGCCCTCATCTACGAAGAGGAGCGCGTGTTCGCCTTCACCGTCGAAGAGGGCAAGGCCAAGCGCGTCTTGCTCGAGGTCGGCCTCGCCGACGACGAGTGGGTCGAGGTCATCTCGGGCCTCGAAGAGGGCAGCGAGGTGATCATCGCGGGCCAAAACGGCCTCGAAGACGGGGCCAAAGTCGAGGTGGTGACCGAGGAGCTGAAGGTCGGCCCCGTCGGTGGCGACAAGGGCGAGGCGACGGCCGACGCGGCGGGCGTCGGCGACAAAGACGGCGATGAGAAGCCGCCCGCCGGCTGATTCGAGCGGATCATGAGCGAAGCATCGAGCCCATCCCCGGATCCCGCGGCGATGGCGGAGCGCGAGGCCGACATGGCATCGCGCTTGCGCGCGATGGATCGCTATCGCTTCACGGTGACCCGACCGGTCGCGGTCTTGATGGTCTTCGCGGCGGTGATGGTCTTCGGCTTTTTCTCGGCGCGCATGTTGCCGCTGAACCTCATGCCCGAGATCAGCTACCCGAAGCTGACGGTGCGGGCGGAGTATCCGGGCGCGGCGCCGGCCGAGGTCGAAAACGACGTGGCCCGCCCCCTCGAAGAGGTGCTCGGCGTGGTGACGGGGGTGACCCGCATCTCGAGCATCTCGCGCGCCGGCTACTGCGACGTGGTCTTGGAGTTCACCTGGGACTCCGACATGGACGACGCCAACCAGGACGTCCTCGAGAAGATCGACCAGGTCAAACCGGCGCTCCCCGAAGAGGTCAAGCAGCCGCTGATCTTGCGCTACGACCCGACCTTGGACCCCGTGCTGGTGCTCGGGCTCTCGGGCGACGCCGAGGTCTACCGCGGGGTCGCGGGGCTCAAGGCGCTGCGACGGGTGGCCGACCTCGAGGTGCGCCGCCTGCTCGAGCCCGTCGAGGGCGTCGCGGCGGTCCGGGTCAAAGGTGGCCTCGAAGAAGAGATCCACGTCGAGCTCGACGAGGCGGCGCTGCGCCGCACGGGCCTGGGCATCGATACGGTGATCAGCCGTCTCCAGGCCGAGAACATCAACCTGGCCGGCGGCTCGATGCGAGAGGGGCGCAAGCGCTACCTCATCCGTACGGTGAACGAATTCGCGGAGCTCGAGGACCTGCGCGAGCTCGTCATCTCGAGCCAAGAGGGGCGCGACATCAAGCTGCGCCACATCGCCAGGGTCGAGCCGGGCTTCAAAGACCGTGAGGTGGTCACCCACATCGACGGCAAGGAGGCCATCGAAGTCGAGGTCTACAAGGAGGCCGACGCCAACATCGTGGAGATGGCCACCCTCGTGCGCGAGCGGGTGACATCGAAGGTGGGGCCACGTCTGGCCGACGAGTTCGACAGCAAGCTGCAGATCGTCTCCGACCGCTCGCTCTTCATCGAGTCGAGCGTCTCCGAGGTCCGCCAGACCGCGATCATGGGCGGCTTGCTGGCGGTGGTCGTCCTCTTTTTGTTCCTGCGGAATTTCAAGGCGACGGTCATCGTCGCCGTCTCGATCCCGATCTCGGTGCTGATCACCTTCGCGCCGCTGCAGCTCTCCGGCGTCAGCTTGAACATCATGAGCCTGGGCGGGATGGCGCTCGGCATCGGCATGCTGGTCGACAACTCGATCGTCGTGCTGGAGTCGATCTTCCGCTGCCGGGAAGAGGGCGACGAGATGGTGCGGGCCACGATCCGCGGCGTCTCGGAGGTCGGCTCGGCCGTCACCGCCTCGACCCTGACTTCGATCGCGGTCTTCTTCCCGATGGTCTTCGTGGAGGGCGTGGCCGGGCAGATGTTCGGCGACCTCGGCTTGACCGTGGTCTTCAGCTTGCTCGCCTCGCTGGCGGTCGCCCTCTACTTCATCCCGATGCTGGCGTCGCGCACGGTGCCCGAGCAGCCGAAGGACGGGCTGAGCTACCTCGGGCGAATCGGACGCCGCTGGAAGTCGTGGGCGTCCGCGAAGACGCTGGCCGACGAGTATCGCAGCGGTCGCAAAATTTGGGCGATCTTG
The DNA here is from genome assembly GCA_030431075.1 of Polyangia bacterium. Lineage (GTDB taxonomy): Bacteria > Myxococcota_A > Polyangia > Nannocystales > Nannocystaceae > JAUIJR01. The sequence goes on from JAUIJR010000003.1 coordinate 20,402, forward strand.
CTGACGCCCTACTACCTCTTCCGCTTCCTTCTTCACTTCTTCTTCGAGCTGTTCGGGAAGCTGTTGACGACCATCTTCGGCCTCCTCGGGGATGCCTTCGTCGGGCTGGCGCGCGTCGTGGGCCGGGTGGTCGGATTTGTGCTCAAGCCCGTGCTGGCCGGCTTCGACGCCGCCTTGCGCGGTCTCGCCGTGCTCTACAGCCGGGTCATCCGTTGGTCCCTGCGCAACAAGGTGGTCGTCTTGGTGGCGAGCGTGGCGGCCCTGGGGGCGGTCTTGCTCGGGGCCAAGGCACTGGAAACGGAACTGATCCCCGAGGTGCACCAAGGCGAGTTCTCGGTGTCGATCGACGCACCGGTGGGCACGCCCATCGATGAGACCGAGCGGATCATCGAGCCGATCGAGGCCCTCGTACGCGAGAAGGTGCCGCGCCTGCGCGCCCTGGTCACGACCATCGGGGCGGAGTCGGATTCCGCCGACTCGGGGGACAAAGGTGAGCACTCGGCCGTTCTCGAGGTCTCGCTGCTGGCCGGTGGCGGACAGACACGGGCGGCCGAGGCGCGGGCCGACTCCGGTCGTCCGAAGCCCGGCAGCGCCGTCGGGGCCGTCGGAGCCGCCGGGGAGGGGGGAGCGCCGCCCGCCGAGGCGCCGGCGCCTGACGCCGAAGCGAAAACGACGCCGACCCAGGGCCCCGTCATCGGCGCGGAGCAAGCCGAACAAGAGGCCCTCGACGTCGTCCGCGAGCTGCTGGCCGGCGTCCCGGACATCGAGGTGAACATCGAGCGACCGGTGCTCTTCAGCTTCAAGGACCCGATCGAGATCGAGGTACGCGGCTTCGACCTGATCGAGTTGGCGGACTCGACCAACGCCGTCGCCGACGCCATCGCAGTCCTGCCCGGCATCCGCGACGTGCAGGCTTCGATCCAGCCTGGCAACCCCGAAGTTCAGATCGAGTACGACCGTGACGCCCTGGCGCGCCTGGGCCTCGACATTCGGGCGGTCGCCGAGCTGGTCAAGAACAAGATCAAGGGCGACGAGGCGACGAAGTTCAATCGCCGTGACCGCAAGATCCCAATCCGCGTGCGCCTGGCCGACATCGAGAACGCGAGCGTCGAGTCGCTTCGCGAGCTCGTGATCAATCCCGGCGGGGTGCGCCCGATCCCGCTGTCGGCGGTGGCGACCATCACGCGTGGACGCGGACCCAACGAGATTCGGCGCATCGGCCAACAGCGCGTGGGTGTGGTCACGGCCAACGTCGAAGGCGTCGGTCTGGGCACGGCGAGCGCCGAGGTGCGCGCCGCCGTCGAAGCTCTCGAGCTCCCCTCGGGAGTCACCACCGCCGTCGCCGGCCAAAGTGAGGAGTGGGAGACTTCCGCGGCCTCTTTGTACCTGGCGTTGGGCCTGTCGGTCTTCTTGGTCTACGTGATCATGGCGTCTCAGTTCGAGTCGCTGATCTACCCGCTAATCATCCTCGTCAGCATTCCGCTGGCCTTGGTCGGCGTGGTCCTGGTGTTGGGCGCACTGCAGGTCCCGGTCTCGGTCGTGGTCTTCTTGGGCATCATCATGTTGGCCGGCATCGTGGTGAACAACGCCATCGTGCTGGTCGACTACGTGAACCAGCTCAAAGCGCGTGGACACGAGACCGAAGAAGCCCTCGAGCTGGCGGGGACGATTCGCCTTCGTCCCATCTTGATGACGACGGCGACGACGGTCTTGGGCCTTTTGCCCATGGCGATGGGCCTCGGCGACGGCGCCGAGATTCGCCAACCCATGGCCATCACGGTCATCGCGGGTCTGAGCTTCTCGACCTTCTTGACCCTGATCGTGATCCCCACCGTCTACGCGGGCGTGGACGCTCTCTTTCGCGGGCGCGAGGTGAGCTCACCGGCGCTCGCCTTGCACACGGAGCTGCGCGAACTCGACGACGAGGCGCTGGCGCCCGAGGACTACCGGGGCGAGGGCATCGGCGAGGAGGGGGCGGCCACCGCGACCCGCGACGAGGTGGTGAGCGAGGATGAAGGTGAGAAGGGCGAGCCGACATGAGCCGGCTGCGTGACAACGGCGTGGTGCACACGGCCCTGGTGCGGCCGATCACGATGCTGATGATCTTCGCCAGCATCTTGGTGCTCGGTGCGGTGGCGGTGCGCGCCATCCCCCTCGAGTTGATTCCCAGTGGCTCGACTGCGCCTTTCATGTCGGTGCAGACGAGCTATCCGAACGCGACCGCGCAGGACGTCGAGGAGCTGATCACACGTCCGCTCGAAGACGCATTGTCGACGACGCCGGCCTTGGATCAGATGAGCTCGCGCTCGAGCGCCGACGGCTCACGTGTCACCTTGATCTTCGAAGGCGACGCGGACATGGACATCGCGTACCGCGAGGTGCGCGACCGCATCGGACGAATTCGGGGTGACCTCCCGGACGAGGTGGACCGGGTCAACATCGAAAAGCAGTCCGCCGATGCGATCCCCGTCGCCTTTTATGGCTTGCGCTGGCCAGAGGCGATCGACGAGCAGGCGCAGGACCTGATCGAGAAGCACTTCATTCAGCGCCTCGAGCGGATCGAGGGCGTCGGGATGGTGGCCTCGTGGGGCAAGCAAGAGCGGGAGATCCGCATCGAAGTCGATCGTCAGCTCGCCGAGGCGGCGAACCTGAACATCTTCCAGCTCGCCCAGCAGCTCTCGCAGTCTCACTTCAACTTGGCCTCGGGGCAGATCATCGAGACCGAGGGGAAGTTCTTGCTGCGCTCCTTGGCGCAGTACCAGACCGTCGAAGAGCTCGAGGAGATCGTCGTGGGTCCCAACGACCTGCGTTTGGATGACGTCGCGGACGTCCTTTACGACTTTCCCGATGTCGAGCGGCACGACCGCTGGAACGGACAGCCCTCGATGGCCGTGTTCGTCATCAAGGAGTCCCAAGCGAACACGGTCGAAGTCTGCGATCGCATTCAGGCCGCGGTCGAGGAGGCCAAGCAGGATCCAGCCTTTTCGCAGTTCGGCGTCCAGGACTGGTTCATCCAAGGCAACACGATCCGCGAATCCCTCAAGCAGGTCACCGACTCGGGCATGCAAGGTGGAATTCTGGCCATCTTCGTCCTGCTCTTCTTCTTGCGTCGGGCGCGACTCACCGTCGTCATCGCCGCCGCGATCCCCTTGTCGATGTTCATGGCCCTACCGGTCATGTACTTCTCGGGGCAGTCGATCAACCTGGTCAGCCTGATCGGCTTGATGATCTGCATTGGGCTGGTGGTCGACAACTCCGTCGTGGTCGCCGAGAACATCGCGCGCTACCGCCAACGTGGGGTCGGGCGCTTTGCCGCCGCGTTGCACGGGGCGAGCGAGGTCGCCTTGCCGATCACCTTGGCCACCGCGACGACGATGGTCGTGTTCTTGCCCGCGGCTTTGCTGAGCTCGGGGCCGACACAGTTCTACATGATCCGCATGGTGACGCCGATCTGCGTCAGCTTGCTCGCCAGCTTGTTCGTGGCGCTGGTGCTCATCCCCTTGGCGGCCGCGTTCTTGCTCGACAACGACGTGTTCAAAGCCAAGAGCGAAAGTGGGTGGCGCGCGACCTTGATGCGCCTGGATGCGCGTTGGAAGGAGACGCTGGGGCGCGCCTACGAGGCCACCTTCGGGCGGCTGCGCAACGTCTACGCGCGCTTGCTTCGGGCCAGCCTACGCCGACGCATGGACGTGTTCATGGTCGGGCTCTTCGCCTTGATGTCTTTGGCGATCCCGATGAATCCCCAAACCGGGGTGCGATTCGTGCTCGAACAAAATGGGGGAGGGCGGCAGATCAACGTCTCGTACGTCGTCCCCTCGGATGTGACCCTCGAAGAGGAGGATGCCTTTTTCCGAACCATCGAGGCCTGGTTCGCCGAGCATCGAGAGGAGTACGGGCTCAACGGGGAGTTCATCCAGATCGAGCCAGGCTTCGGCCAGATCAACATGTTCTTCGATCCGCCGAAGGATGGAGACCGGCCCTACCGAGAGATCGGGCAGGAGATCTTCGATGCACTACCGGTGCCGGTCGGCTGGAAGAAGCAGGGAGACTTTGGCGACTCGGACGGCGCGCGGCAGAGTTCTTTTCCGGTGGTGCTCTACGGGGCGGACCACGAGAGCGTGCAGGCGGCCAAAGAGCGGCTCGAGAATGAGCTGCTCGCCATCGAGGGGGTCGAGTCCATCGTCGGTCGCAGTAGCGACTCCAGCCGACGCGACGAGATGCATGTGCGCTTGGATCCGACCTCGGCTCAGCGCTTGGGCATTTCGGCGGGCATGGTCGGCAACACCATCGCCTACGCCCTTCGCGGTTCGCCCCTGCCCCGCTTCACGGGGGAGAACGGCGAGATCGACGTATGGATCCGCTACCAGAAAGAGGACCGCGAGGAGCTGCGCGACCTACTGGAGTTCAAGGTCCCGACCACCACCAACGCCGTGGTGCCGATCCGTACGGTGACCGAGACCCGCGTGCGCAAGGGGGAGGCCTCTTTGGTTCGCAACAACAAGCGGGTTGCGGCCTTGATTCGTCTCGAGCTGGATCCCAAGGGGCGCGAGCTCGCGGTCGGGCGGGTGAGCGCTTTTTTGCAGAGCTACCGGCTTCCCGCCGGAGTGACCTTCGACGCCGACGAGGAGGCGCGAGCGGTGGGCGATCAGATCGGCGACCTGCTCAAGGGCATGGCCTTGGGGGCAGTCTTCATCTTCTTGCTGATGGGCTTCTTGTTCGAGTCGGTGGTGCTGCCCTTGTCGGTGCTGCCCTCGATGCCCTTGGCCTTCGTCGGCGTGTGGTGGTTCTTGTTCTTGACGGGCTCGAACATCGACCCCTTGGCCAGCATCGGCTTGATGCTCTTGCTCGGCGTCGTTGTGAACAACGCCATCGTGCTCGTCGACTTCATCAACGGCGCGCGCGCGCAGGGCCTGTCGCGCGAGGAGGCGATCGTGCAGGCAGGGATTCAGCGCTTTCGGCCGATCTTGATGACGGCGCTGACCACGGTGGGCGGCATGCTGCCCTTGGCCTTCACCGAAGCGCCCCCCGAGGGCATCCCGTATCAGCCCTTCGGCAAGACCCTCGTCGGCGGCATGATCACCTCGACGGTGCTGACTTTGGTCGTGGTGCCGGTCTGCTACACGCTCTTCGACGACCTGCGAAATACGATGATGGGCTGGTTCAGCCGTCGCTTTCGGGGACGCGATGCGGGGGAGCGACCGGCCGGCCGGTCTCAATCGTGATCTAGACGCCGTTTTTGGGCACGGTTGAGCGCTCGCGCTGATCCATTGTGCGATCGCCGCCGTACACGGGAGGCTCGACGCGGAGTCTTCATGTACATGCGCTCACGACCTCTCATGCTCATCTCCTGTCTCTCCATCGCTGCCTTGTTCGCCTGCGGGTCCCCCAAGGACAAAGACAGCGAGTCCACCGAGGCCGACGCGGCCACGGCCACCGACTCCAGCGAATCGGCCGAAGCCGAGGGCGACGAGGGCATGTGTCGCAGCGCCCAGACCTCGAGCGGAACGTCGGGGCAGTGCACCGAGACCGGAGATGGAGACGGAGACGGTGACGGGGATGGAGATGGAGATGGTGACGGTGACGGTGACGGTGACGGGGACGGGGACGGCTGCCTCGGCTTGTTCAGCGTGCCCGTCACGGCCTCGGTCATGTCGGGGGATGACGCCTGCGGTCACGAGAGCTTCGTCAGTCTTCCGAGTCCGCAGACCCTCGATGTCGAGGTGACGCGCACTGGCGTCACCGTCTCCAGCGATGGCGACCCCTGGGTCATGGCGACGGGATCGGCCGACGGCTGCGTAGTCACGGCCACGGGAACGGGCGAGATCGCCGGCTTCCCGGGCGTCGAGTGCGTCTACATGCTCACGATCGACGCCAGCGGCGTGCTGATCTCGGGGACCTACACCTGCGGTACGCAAAGCGAGCTGCCGGGGGGCTGTCCCATCACCTATACGCTCGCGGCGGGCTAGTCTTGCCGGCTGCGTGGGGCCCGAGCGCGAGACCGACTGGGCGGGGTAACCTGCCTCGACCCGCCTCGTTGGTGGGCATGCGCCCATGAACCTGCTCAAGAGCCTGTTTTTGTCGGCCTTCGTGACCATGGCCTTCGTGCTCACCGGGTGGAGCGTGTGGGCCATGGTGCAGGGGGGCTTTGATTGGGGCTGGCTCGGCGTGGCGCTCACGGCCTTGCCGCCCGCCTTGCTCGTGGCTTGGGGCTACGCCTTCACCTCCCACGCGCGGACCTCGGCCAACTTGCCCGTGGCCATGGGCTCGGTGCTCGCGGGCCTGGGGCTGGCGATCTGGTCCTTCGTCGACGAGGGGCGCGCGCTCCCCCTGGGTTTGGCCGTGGCGGCGGGGATGAGCTTTTTCGTCTACGACTTTTGGTACTCGCGTCTGGGTCGCGGGCCGAGCCACATCGAGGTGGGAAAGCGCTTGCCCGCCTTTCGCCTGAAGTCTTCGACGGGGGAGGCGGTCGACTCCAAGGCCCTCGAGGGGGCACCGGCGCTCCTGATGTTCTACCGGGGGAACTGGTGCCCGCTGTGCATGGCCCAGATCAAAGAGGTCGCGGCCAACTACCGCGGGTTGGCCGAGCGCGGCGTGGCCGTGTGGATGATCGCGCCGCAGCCCCAAAGCCACACGGCCTCGCTGGCCGCGAAGTTCGACGTGCCCTTTCGCTTCTTGGTCGACGAGGGCAACGCCGCGGCGCGGGCTTTGGGCATCGCCCACGCGCACGGCGTTCCGGCGGGTCTTCAGGTGCTCGGCTACGACTCAGAGACGGTCTTGCCCACGGTGGTGATCACCGACGCCGGTGGCAAGGTGATCTGGTCGCACGAGACGGACAACTATCGCGTGCGACCCGAGCCCGAGACTTTCATCGAAGTCCTCGATCGGCACCAAGTGGCTTGAGCCTCAGTTCGGAGCCGGGCGCGGCTCCGGATTGGGGACCATCGAGCGCCAGCGTTCGGCGGCGTAGCGCTCGGCCGCCATCATCGCGAGCTCGTACTCGAAGAAGAGCTCCGGCGGGATGGTGGCGATGCCGTTCTCGTCGCTTTCGAGGCCGTAGTTGGCGAGAAAGTCGCAGATCGGGCAGGCGCAGGGCTTGGCCTCGGCTTCGCCGAACCACGCGGTGAAGATCTGAAGCCCACGCCCCGGCGCAGAAGAGGCGGGGGCGGGGGCACCTTCACAGTTGCGGCGTTGTTCGCGGCGACGCGTGTGCTTGCGGCGGCGGCGGGCTTGGCGGTCGAGGCGGCGTTTGCGGTGAGCAGCTTTGTTGGACATGCCCACCTCTCGGCCGCGGCCGGGACGCCTTGCACATCTTTCTCGATTTTCTTTGCGGCCCACCCTAGCTGCGCCGCACGCGTCCGCCTCGAGCCTCGTCAGGGGGCGACCCGGGAGAGCACCAAGTCGAGCAGGGTCGGCAGATCCTCCGGAGCGCAGATGGCACCCGCCTCGTTGGTGGCCTTCACCTCGACCGAGAACACGCTCGCCGATCCGGCGGAGGCCCAAAGCCCCAGGCCGGCTTGTTCGGTGGGGCCACGACCGCCCGCCACATCGGCTGCGGACGCGGCCTGGCTCGCGTTGGAGTGACGCGCGACCAGCAAGATCGCCTCGTTGTTCTCCGAGTCGCGGTTGCAGGGGTTGAGTTCGATGCCCTCGAAGCCGGTGGGCTCGAGCGTGATCGCTGCCCCGCAGACGGCCTCGAAGTCGGCCGGGGTGAGCAGGGCGTCGCAATCGGGATCGGGCACCGAACCCGAGTCGGAACTCTCCGAATCTTCGTCGTCCCCGCCACCGTCACAGGCGGGTGCAGCCAGCGCCAGGCACACACAGGCGGCGAGAGAGGGCAGCCATCGAAGGGGGGTCCAGACGACGCGAAGCGATTCAGAGCGCGGGCGGAAGTTCACCACCCCCGTGTACCGCGGCGTCGACACGCAGCAAAGCCTCGGGCGCACACACGAGGGGGCGCGCGCCTCGCAGATATTTTTATGTTCATCGTGCCCACGAAAAAAGCCCCGCCGTAGCGGGGCTCTCTCCGATCAGTTCACGGCCCGATCTCAGTCGTTGAAGGTCCCCGGCGTCGCGGTGTAGGTACCGCCCTCGGGCTGCGGGTTGCTCAAGCCACAGGTCGTGGCGTCGAGGCCGAAGCCGCTCGAGGCGAGCTGGATCCAGTCGGCCTCGGTGTCGGTGTCGACGCCATCGACGCGACGCGCAGCGCCGGGCCACGATTCGGTCTGTCCGCCGAGCTCGGGCTCGAAGTAGAGCACGTCGGCCCCGGAGTCGCGGATGCCAAAGCCATCGACGATCTCCGTCCACGGCAAGGCGACATCGATGACGCCGTCGTTGTTCGTGTCGAGGTCCATGCCCTGGCTGCCGGAGAAGCCGTCGACGAGAAGCAGGCTAAAAGCGCCGTTCTCGAGCAGGTTGGTCACGAAGCCGGTAGTCCAAAAACCGTGGACGTTGGTGGTACCGAGCGAGATGACCAAGTCGATCTCGCCCATGAAGCTGGTGCCGTCCGACTCGATGGCGATGAGGGTCAAGTTCGAGTAGTCGGTGTCGGGATCGCCATAGATCTCGATGAACTCGCAGGGGTCGTTGCTGCCGGGGTGATTGGTCAGCCACTCGTTGATGACCGGAAGCTCCAGCGCACCGTCGCCGTCGCCGTCGCCGTCGCCGTCGCCATCGCCATCGCCGTCGCCATCACCGTCGCCATCACCGTCGCCGTCACCGTCACCGTCGCCGTCTCCGTCTCCGTCGCCGTCACCGTCTCCATCACCGTCTCCGTCACCGTCGCCGTCGCCATCACCGTCGCCGTCGCCGTCTCCGTCACCGTCGCCGTCTCCATCACCGTCGCCGTCTCCGTCACCGTCGCCGTCTCCGTCACCGTCGCCGTCTCCATCACCGTCGCCATCGCCGTCGCCGTCTCCATCGCCGTCTCCGTCACCGTCTCCGTCACCGTCTCCATCGCCGTCACCATCGCCGTCACCGTCGCCATCGCCGTCGCCATCACCATCGCCGTCGCCATCACCGTCGCCATCACCGTCGCCATCGCCGTCGCCATCGCCATCGCCGGTCATTGAGGTGGTCTCCTCTTCGGAGCTGCTCTCCTCCTCTTCACCTTCTTCGGAGCTGCTCTCCTCGGAGCTGGTTCCTTCTTCGTTGTTGGTGCCGTCGTCGGCGCAGGCCGGGAGCGTGACGCTCAGCGCGGCGAAGATCACAAGTCCATGGGATCGCTTGAACATGGCGCGCAAGATAGCCACATCCCGTGCGCAGTTCAGCTCCCTTCTCGGAAGCTGGTGCATGGAGCCAAATGGGCCGATGCGGCCCGGCGGCCGGGTCAGGCCTGGCTATCGAGGTACTGCTCGATGGCTTCGTTGGTCTTTTCGAGGTTCGGCGTGATGAGATTCACGATGAACTTCTCGGCTTGCGGCGCGATGCGCTTGGCCATGAACTTGGGGATCCCCGGAACCTTGGTGACGTCGATCTCGAGGTCGCCCTCGAGAACGACGCGGGTGCCCTCGCCCTCGGCGATGAGACGGGTGCTGCCCGCGCAGCGCACGGCCTCGGTGAAGACTCGGGTCGAGATGCGCCACTCGCAGTGCTGGGTGTCCGCGTGCCAGGCGGCGAAGTCGTCCCAGCGCAGATGCTCGGGCTTGACGAAAGAGCGCGCGACCTTGGGAATCTCGCTGCCCGAGACCCACTCGTTGTGCAGACGAACGATGCTGCCCTCTTCGCGACGGTCGAGCACGTTGATCTCCTTGATGTCCGGCAAGAAGGCGGCCACGTCGGGCATCTTGTCGCGGTAGGCGGCGAAGACGGCGTCGACGGGGTGCTTGATCAAGGACTCCGAGCGCATGCGCATGGCCGGCGGAGTGTGCAGGGGCGAGCCCCGCGAAGCAAGCGCTGCCTCAGCTACGGCAGATCCGGGCGAACTCGCCGCTTTGCACCCACTCGTCGAGGTGTTTGGCTCGGAGGATCGGGAAGGGGTGGGTTCGCCAGGCCGTGATCAAGAACTTATAGGCGCGGTCGAGGTTCGAGTCGTCGCGTTCTTCGTAGGCACGGATCTGCTCGACGAAGGCGTCTTTGTCCATCTCGTCGAAGAGCGACATGGCCCCCCCGGCCATCTTCATGAACACCCGCGTGGCGACTTCGGGGTCTTGGACGCACATCAAGGCAGCCCGATCCGCCGAGAGCTCGGCCTTGCGATACCAGTCGTAGAGCGGCAAGGCCAGACCACTGCCGACCAGACTCCCAAGTCCCAAAGTCGCACGACCGACCACGTCCAAGATGGTCTTCAGGTTCTCGGCGACCACGGTGTACAGCACGTGCCTGCACTTGATGTGCCCCAGTTCGTGGGCGATGACGAAGAGGCGCTCCTCTTCGTCGAGCATGTCGAGTAGACCCGAGCTCAGCACCATGAAGGGACGCGTGTGCCCGTAGGTGTAGGCGTTGAAGTCGTACTGCATCGAGACGTACATCTCGGGTTCGGGCAGGTCGAGGATCTTGCAGCCCCACTGCAGGTACTTGTGCAGCTTGGGGAACATCTTGTCGGTCACGCGAACGTTGTCGGCGATGTTCTGTAGGTAGAAGACGCGCTCCAGCCCGTACTCCATGACCTTGCGGACGAGGGTGTCCAAGCCCGGTACCGCGGCCAAAGACTCCGTCGCCTTGACGTCCCAGGGGTGCATGAAGGTGTCGGCCTTCAACCCGGGGAAGGTCTTGAGCTTGCGGCGCTTGGGCTCGGGCTCGGGCGAATCGGCTCCGCTCATGGCTTGGACCCCTCGGCGGCGGTGCCGACCTCGAGCTCGCGGGCGCGTGCGTCGACGGACTGGCGTAGCAACTCGAAGAGCTCGGCGCGCATTGCCGGGGGAATGGCATGTTGAACGCCGGGGTAGGGGTGCAAGCTGGCCGGCCAGCCGCGGGCCCGCAGGGCTTCGACGGCGGCCTCGGTCGGCGGGAACTTGACGGCCGGGTCGTCGGTGCCGTGCAAGGCGACGAGGGTCGGCGCGCCCTCCGGGGCAGACTCTGGCCACAGGGGCGGGGGGAGCCAGCCGCCGACGGCCACCGCCGCGTCCACGCGTCGGGGGTGACGCGTGGCCAACGTAAAGGTGAGCATGCCGCCTTGGGAAAAGCCGGTCACGATCACCTCGTCCGCCTCGGGCCGCTGCTCGGCGAGTTTGGCGAGGCCGGCCTCGATGGCATCGGCCGCACGAACGATCCCTTGCGCGAGACCTTCGACGTCCGGGTCGCGTGCGCGAATGGGGAACCATGACCAGCCCGGCTCGTGGGGGTCGAGGGCCCGCGGAATGATGAAGCGGGCGGGTCGATCGAACCCCTCGACGAGGCCGACGAAACCCTCGGGCGAGTCGCCGAGGCCGTGGATGGCGACGACGATCGGGACGCGGTCTTCGAAGCGGGCACCCCCACTCATCAGTTCGAGGTAGTGCAGCTCCCCGACTTGTCCCTCTCGACGGTCGCTGGGCCCGGGAGCTTCGCCCGGCACCTGCGCACTTGCGCCGCTCGGCGCCGCGTCTCGTGTGGGCGGGGGCACGCGGGACGGGGCCGACGCCGGACCGGCGTCGCAAGCGATGAGGAGGGCAAAAAGCCAGGGGAGGCCGCGCACGACGCAAAACTGACACGAGCTGGACGCGGGCTCAACGCCGAAGCGGCGCGCGCGCGCAGCCCGATGCCGTAAACTGCTTCGGCGTTCTGGTTCCTTCATGGCTCGACTCGATCGTATTCCCTCGCATCTCTTCTTGGTCACCTCTTTGCTGGGCGTGGGGGCCAGTGGCGGCTGCGCCGGCGCCGGCGGCACGGGCAACGCCAACAGCGCGACCTTCGACACGAGCGCGAGTGAGAGCGGATCGGAGAGCGGCGAGGCCAGCGACACGGGCGAGGCCGAAGCCGGGGATGGAGACGGCGACGGCGATGGCGACGAGCCTTGTCCCGAGGACTACACCCCCGCACCCGAAGAGCGCCCCCCGCTGGGTTGTGCGATCTTCGTCGACGCCGCGACCGGCTTGGACATCAACCCCGGGACGCGGGGCCTACCGGTGCGCACCTTGGCCGCGGGGATCGACCTGGCGACGAGCGAGGGCAAGCCGGTCGTGCTGGCCAGCGCAGGCACCTACGCCGAGTCGGTCCAGCTCGCCGACGGAGTGAGCCTCTTTGGGGGCTACGATCGCAGCGACTGGTCGGTGGGTATCGAGCCTTCGATCGTCGACTCGCCCGACCCCGTGGCCTTGCGGGCCGAGGCCATCGCCTCGCCGACGATCGTGCAGGACTTCGAGTTCGCGGCCGCGGATGCGGTGGTGCCGGGACAAGCGTCGATCGGCATCGAGGTGATCGACAGCAGCAACCTCTACTTGATCGAGGCGCAGTTCGCCGCGGGTCGAGGGGGCACGGGTTCAAACGGGGGCACCGGTTCCACCGGAAGCCCGGGCGCGATGGGCTCCGACGGTGGCCAGGCCTGCGACGGCTGCAGTGGTGGCGGACAAAAGGGGATGGCCGGGGTCGGATGTACCGCGGCCGAAAATGGCGGCGCCGGTGGCATGGGGGGTTACGGAAACAACTCCGGCATGGCCGGGGATCCGGGTGGAGGTCCGGGCGCGGGTACAGGCGGCAGCGGCGGTGGCGGCAACGGTGACCTGTGCGCCTTTGGGTGCGACAGCGGCGGCAACGGCGGGCCGGGAGGTGTCGGCGCCGAGGGGGGGCGCGGCATGGCGGGACTCGGCGGCGATGGTCTCGGCATGCTGACGAGCGCGGGGTGGCTGCCGAGTGACGGCGACGACGGGACCGCGGGGACGAACGGTGCCGGCGGCGGCGGCGGAGGCGGTGGCGGTGGATCGGACTGCTGCATCAACGACCGCGGTGGCGGCGGAGGCGGAGGCGGCGGAGGCGGCTGCGCCGGCCAAGGCGGCAGCGGCGGCGGCGGAGGCGGAGCGAGCTTCGGCATGCTGACGATCAACAGCAGCGTGGACCTGCGGCGCGTCACCTTGAGTTCGGAACAAGGCGGGGCTGGAGGCAGTGGCGGAGACCCCGGCCTCGGAGGCATGGGCGGCCCGGGCACGGACGGCGGCGCGAGTGCGGATGACGGCGGACCTGGAGGCACCGGAGGCGCCGGAGGCATGGGTGGCGATGGCGGACCGGGAGGCGGAGGCGGTGGTGGGCCGAGCTACGCTTTGTTCAGTGACTCGGCCTCGACTCTCGAGATCGGGCCGAACGTCGCCTACCTGCCGGGCATCGGCGGGGCAGGTGGTACGAGCCAACAAAACGCAGGTGCGAGCGGCGAGTCGGGCGAGACCAACTTGCCCATGCCCTGAACGCGTGACCCCCTCGTGTCCCCCAATGGTGAGGGGGAATCGCCCCCGTTCGACGCGTTGAGGCGGCGTCGTGCGGCTCGCGCGGCGCCATGCGCGATAACATCGAGGGGATGTCGACGGCGTCCGAGGAGACGACGAAGCCCGCGGGCAAGCGGGAGCGCGTCTTGTTCGGCACCTTCACCGGCGTATTCACGCCGACCTTGCTGACGATCTTCGGCGTCATCATGTACGTCCGCATCGGCTGGACGGTGGGCAACGCGGGGCTGCTCGGCACCTGGATGGTGATGCTGCTGGCCATGGGCATCACGACCGCGACCGGACTTTCGCTCTCGTCGATCTCCACCAATACGCGCGTGGGCCCGGGCGGGCCCTACGCCATCTTGTCGCGCTCCTTGGGCTACGAGGTCGGGGGCAGCATCGGCGTCCCCCTCTACCTCACGCGCCCCCTCGGCGTGGCCATGTACATCATCGGCTTTCGAGAGGGCTGGCTGTGGATCTTTCCGACCCACGACCCGCTCTTGGTGGACACCCTCGTCTTCGTCGCGCTGGCCGGCATCAGCTACGTCTCGGCGAACCTCGCCTTTCGCGTGCAGTTCTTGATCATGACGATCGTCATCGCGTCGATCGTCTCGATCTTCGCCAGCCCGCAGGTGCTCGAGCAGCCCCACGAGATCAACTGGTGGGGGAGCTACGAGGGCTTTCCGGAGACCGGCTTTCGCGGCACGGACTTTTGGGGGGTGTTCGCGGTCTTCTTCCCCGCGACCACCGGCATCTTGGCCGGCGCCAACATGTCCGGTGACCTCGAGGACCCGCGCCGCGCCATCCCCGTCGGGACCTTGTGGGCCATCGCCATCAGCACGGTCGTCTACGTGGTCTTGGCTTGGTGGTGCGCACGCGCCGGAACGCCCGAAGAGCTGCGCAGCGACTACAACCTCGCCATCGATCGCAGCTGGTGGCCGCCTTTGGTCTTGGCCGGCCTGCTCGGTGCGACGGCCTCGTCGGCGTTGGCCGGCTTGGTGGGCGGACCTCGCATCTTGATGGCCATGGGCCAAAACAAGATCATTCCCTTTTCGGAGCCGATGGCCAAAGCCTCGCCCGACGGGAACCCGCGGGCGGCGATCGCCGTGACGGCGGTGCTGACCTATCTGATCTTGATGGTCCGCGACCTCAACACCATCGCGCCTTTGGTGACGATGTTCTTCTTGATCACCTACGCGATGCTCAACGTGGTGGTCTTGGTCGAGGGCAGCTTGGGCCTGGTCAGTTTTCGGCCGACGCTCAAGATCCCGCTGTTGATCCCGCTTTTTGGACTCGTCGGCTGCGTGCTCTCGATGTTCATCGTCAACGCGACCTTCGGTTTCGTCTCGATCGGGCTGACGGTCGCCTTTTACTGGTGGATCCAGCGTCGCGGCGCGCACGAGGCCGGGGAGGATGTCCGCTCCAGCGTCTTCGTCTCGATGGCCCAGTGGGCGGCTTCCCGCGTCACCGAGAAGGACCACGAGAACAAGCGGGCGTGGAAGCCCAACGTCCTGTTCCCGGTCACCAACCCCGAGCAGGTGCGCGGCGCCTACGAACTCCTGCTCGACCTGACTTCGCCCGATGGCTCGATCACCTTGCTGGGCGTGAGCGAGGCCGAAGGCGCCGACACCATGCGCTCTCGGCTGGTGCCCCTGGCCGAGGACTTCCGCGAAAAGGGCGTGCAGGCGAGCTCGGCGGTGATCGTCTCGGACAAGGTCGCCGAGGCCGTTCCGACCGGGCTCGAGGTGCTGCAAGCGGCCTTCTTCCGCCCCAACCTCTTGATGCTGCAGATCGGAAGCGGCAGCGAGGAAGTGGAGATCGCCCATGGGGTGGGCGCGGGGCGCCTGCAGGTCGGCGTTCAGCTGATCGCCACCCACGCGACGGCGGGCCTCGGGCAGCGCAAGTCGGTGAACGTCTGGGTCCGTCCTGCGCCGCGCACCTTCGACCCGATCGCGGCCTTCTCCTCGGGCAACCTCAACCTCATTTTGCTGACCGCCTATCGCATGATGCGGGAGTGGGGCGCCGAGGTCCGGCTGATCACCGTGGTTCCCGACGCCGACCAGCTCCCCCGCGCGCGGGAGTTCCAAAACGACCTATGCGACCTGACGCGCTTGCCAAAACACGTGCTGCGGCGTGTCTACGTCGGCAGCTTCGACGAGTGGCTCGGGCGTGCGCCGGTGGCGGACCTCAACGTCTTGGGCCTGCTCCCCGAGTTCGACGCGGCCTACTTGCGGGACATCGTCGACAAGACGCGCTCGAGTTGCATCTTCGTCAAGGACTCGGGCCGCGAGAGCGCCCTGGTTTAGGGCGCGCCGTCGCCGTCGCCGTCGCCGTCGCCGTCACCATCGCCGTCACCATCACCGTCACCGTCGCCGTCACCATCACCGTCGCCGTCACCATCACCGTCGCCGTCACCATCACCGTCGCCGTCACCATCACCGTCGCCGTCACCATCACCGTCGCCGTCACCATCACCGGTCTCCTCGCTCTCGCCTTCCTCGTACCAGCTCGACGCGCCGCCGTAGGCCGAGGCCACTTCGACGCTGTCACCCCAGTCGGCTTCGCTGGACTCGTTCGAAGTCATCGACTCTTCTTCGTCCGTCGCGTTGTCGGTCATCGTCGCCTCGCCCTCGTCTTCGGAGTCGGCGACGCCGCAGGCGCTCAAGGCGACGCCGAGCACGATGGCCATGGCCGAGCCCAGGGGGGCGCGGGTGGTCCGGACCTCGTGCTCACAAAAGGGGCAGGCCGTGGCGGCTTGCAGCAAGTGACGTCGACAACCCCGGCACGTGAACATGCCGCGATCCTACCCCGCTGGTTCGCGCGACGCAGCCCTAAAAAAGTGCGCGAAGGCGTGATCGGAGGGAACGCTTCGTGGCGCTACGTCAGATCTGCATCGACCGATGGAAGCTTCGAACCGCCACCCATCTCCTCGACGAGGCGACTGACCCGGGGCTCGACGACTTCCACGGGCCCCTCTCGACTTCGGGTCGCGGGGTCCGAGGACTCCAAGATCAAGCGAAAGGCACCGTTGGCGAAGGCGATCGGCGCAGGTGCGAGGGCGGGTTCCATGCGCTCGCGCAGGCCTTCGCGTTCCCGCTCGAGCGCGCGGTGAAAGCAGTAGGGGTTGTTGCCCGGGCGGCCGCCTATGGGTTCGGTCGTGGCACTGCAGCCGGCCATGCAGGTGGCCGCATAGTAGCAGCTGCGACAAAAGCCCCACAGTTCATCGAGTCCACGTCGCCGAAAGTAGGTGATCTCGGGTGCACGTGCCCATAGCTCGGCCAAGCTCCAGTCGCGGACATTACCGGCGAGATTGGTGGGACCGCCCAGAGTGGGGCACGCTTTGATCTCTCCGTTCGATTCGATTCCGATCGACCCGGTCCCGGCTGAGCAACCCTTGAAGTGGGGCGGACGTGCGACGTCACGCCGAAGTTGGGACTCGAGTGGTCCGAAGTAGCCCAGGTTGTTCGCGGGCCAAAGACGAACGCCCAGTTCTCGCGCCCGCGGGATGATGCGCTCGAGGTCGCGGTAAACCTCGAGCAGCTGGTAGGGCTGGAGCACGAGATCTGGATGCTCGGCGCCATTGCCGTGCGGGATCGTGAATTGGAGCTGCCAAGAGTGACAGCCGGCCGCGGCGATGAACTCGAGCAGCTCGGGGTGGTCTCCGAGATTGATGGCGTTGATCTGCGAGTTCGCGGCGATCTGCGAGCCCGCCGCCCGCAGGTGGGCGAGGGCTTCGAAGGCCCGACGCCAGCTGCCCGGGCGGTCGCGCAGGCGATCGTGGTGCGCTTCGAGCCCGTCGATGGACACGCTGGCCGTCGAGATGCCGGCTTCGACCATCGCCTCGGCGCGCCGACGGGTCAGTCCGTAGCCGCCCGTGGTCATGCTGGCGATCATGCCGAGCTCGCGGATCCGGCGGATCACCAACAAAAAGTCATTGCGGAGGTAGGCCTCGCCGCCAATCAGCGTGACCTCGCCGACTCCGAGGTCGTGGAGCTGCTCGACCAAGGCCAGCGCCTCGTCGGTGCTCAGCTCATCGTCGCGGGCATCGGCGGCTCGGGGTCCGCAGTGCACGCAGGCCTGATCGCAGGCCAAGGTGAACTCCCAGACGGCCAGCTTGGGCCGGGGCATCTCATCGGGGGCCGCCGGCAGGTAGCTGCGGTCCCGGCTGGGGGGCGCGAGCTGATCGACGATGGGCAGTCGACGTCGGGCCTCCTCGAGCTTCACCCCCCGATCGTGCCATGGTCTCGACTTTCGATCACCTCAGCCGGGGCCCGAGGGTCTCGGCCATCACGTCGACGCCCTGTCGCAGCTCCTCGGGGGTGGCGCGGGCGAATCCGAGGCGCAGCCAGGGGCGTTGGCGTCCATCGTGGGCGTACTGGGCCGCGATGCTGATGTCGACCCCTCGTTCGGCGCAGGCGCGCTGCCATCCGCGTAGGTCGATGCCGGGCGCGTGGACCCACATGGCCATGCCCCCGCTCGGCGGGTCGAAGTGCAGGCGCTCGCCGAGCTGGGCTGCGAGCGCCTGGCAAAGGACCTCGCGGCGTTTGGCGTAGCTCCGCTTCATGCGCCACACGTGGCGCTGTACCTCGCCATCCTCCATGAGCTCGGCGACGGCGGCTTGGAGGACGTGGTCACCTTGACGGTCGATGCGGCTGCGCAAGGCGGCCATGCGCCGCAACAAGGGGCGCGGGGCGACAACCCAACCCACCCGGATCCCCGGCGCGAGCACCTTCGAAAGCGTGCCGACGTAGATGACCGACCCGGCCGAGTCCACGCTGGCCATGGGGAGGACGGGGCGTCCCTCGTAGTGGAACTCGTTGTCGTAGTCGTCTTCGATGATGGCGAAGCGGTGACGTCGCGCCAGCTCGAGCAGGCGAGCGCGGCGCTCGGGGGCCAAGGTGGCGGTGGTGGGGTATTGGTGGTGCGGGGTCAGGTAGAGGGCACGCAGTCGCTGTCCGGCGTCGAGCCAGCCTGCGATCGCGTCGACGTCGATGCCCCGCGCGTCGACCTCGAAGGGTTGCAGGGTCGCCCCGGCCAGGCTCAAGGCCTCCCAGGCCGGGCGGTAGCCAAAGCTCTCGACGCCCACGACGCTCTCCGAGTCGGCGAGCACCTGGCCGATGAGCCACAGGGCCATCTGGCTGCCGCGCGTGATCAAGATGTCGTCGGCCTCGGCCGCGACGGCGCGGGTGGTCGAGAGCATGTCGGCCAAGGCCTCGCGCAGACGATGGTGGCCATGGCTGTCGGCATAGTCCAAGCCGGGGGCGCCGTGTTGCTGCATGGCCCGTCGATAGGCGCGCGCGAGCAGGACGCGCGGTGCCATGCGGGGGTCGGGCATGCCGCCGCCCATGGCGATGCGGCGCGTCGGAGGTGAGACGGCAGGCTCGCCCCATGCGTCGGGACCGAGCTCGTAGGCGGTGCGTCGAGGGACGTGGCTGCGTCCGCGGGTCTGGTGGCGCAAGGCGGGGCTGCTTCGATCGGGCAGGTCGTCGCACACGAAGGAGCCGCGCGAGGGGTCGCTGCGGATCCACCCCTGGGCGACGAGCTCCTCGAAGGCCGCGACGACCGTGTTGCGATGCACGCCCAGCTCGCTCGCTAGCCGACGCGATCCAGGCAGTCGCGCGCCGGGATGCAAGCGGCCGCGGGCGATGTCGTCGGCCAGCGCACCGGCGATGCGCGCGAAGAGGGGGCCCCCTTCGGCGCGCTCCAGATCCACGGTCAAGCTCCACTGGGCCACGCCGGGAGGCTAGCACGACCGGACCATCATGAATCTTAAAACTGGCACTTTTGGATGGTCCGGTCTCGGGCCAGGCTTGGACCATGAGCGAGCGCAAGCGCATGAGCCCCGAGCGTTTCGAAGCCGAGCTCGCCCGTCATCGGCAGCTGAGCTTTGCGGGGGTCGACCCCCGCGGTCGGCCCCTGGTGCGGGTCTTCGATGTGGTCCATCACCAGGGCCGAATCTACATGCACGGTGCGCCACGCGGAGAAAAGCTGGCCTTGCTGGGGCGGCCCTTGGTCGCGCACGCCCATCGAGTCGTGGCCGAGATTCCCAGCCACTTCACCGATCCGCGACGTGCCTGCCCGGCTACGACCTTCTACGCCAGCGTCCAAGTCGAGGGACAGTTCTCGACCGTCGACGCCCTCGAACGCAAGGCCGAGGTCTTGTCGCAGCTCGTCGGTGGTCGCCAAGCGACGGGAAGCTTTGTGGCGATGGACCCGGCGCACCCGGAGTTTGCGCGCCTCTACGCCAAGGTCATCGATGCGCTTTGGGTCGGCGAGTTCGAGATCAGCGCCCGACATGGTCGCTTCAACTTTGGCCAGCACAAGTCGGCGGCCGTGGCCGAGGCGATCTTGGAGGGCCTTTGGACGCGGGGCGCGGCGGGCGATATCGAGGCGATCGGCGAAATTCTAGAGGCGCATCCCCAGCGCTTGGCGCCGAGCTGGAGTCGTGGCCCCGAAGGCACGCGCTTGTGCGTCAACCTCGACCGGCGACGGACTGAGGCCAGCGCGCGCTTGCTGGAGGGCGCATACTGGCGGCCGAACTACGACCTGGAGATGCTGGCCGGCGTGCAGGTGGCGGCCTCGGCCTGGGTGGGTCTCGAGACGCCCGAGGGGGAGCTCGTGGGCACCGCGCGAGCGGTGAGCGACGGGGTCGACTACGCCTACATCGGCGACGTGATGGTGGCGGAGCCTTGGCGCGGACGCGGGCTCGGGAAGGCCCTGACGCGCGGCTTGCTGGACCACCCGCGGCTACGATCCGTGCGACACCAGTTCTTGGTCACGCGAGACGCGATGGAGCTCTACGCGCCGCTCGGCTTCGACACGCTCGGGCGTCTCGGAACCCGGACCTGGATGCGGCGGCGGCCGGCGTCGGTCGAGAGCCCGAGGTAGACCCGCGCTAGACCTCGACCTTGCGCAGGCCAAAGCTGACCCGCCGCAAGAAGAGGTCCAAGATCAGCAGCGGCAAGCACAGCCATAAGAGGGTCTCGGGCCACAAGTCGCGCTCGCGTTCGCGACCCTTGGCCTCGCCGGGGGCTTCGAGCACCGCCTCGCTGGCGCTGCGGTCGGCGAGCCATCCCTCGCCGATCAGCTCTTGCAAGCGATCGACGTCGACTTGCAAGTGCGCCGGCGTCAGCTCGGCCGGGTAGGGGATCGAGACCGAGGTCACCGACTCGGCCGCCAGGCGGCGCGGGGTCTGGCTCGCGTCGTAAAGGCGCGCCTTGAGCAGTCGTTGGCCGGCGCGCACTTCGTGGACCGTGGCCTCGTAGCGGCCGGGCGCGGTGAGAGCCAAGTCGACCTCGGTACGCGCCTCGTCGCTTCCCTCGCGCGCGGGGTCGTAGATCTCGACCTCGCCTTCGAGCTCGTTGGCAAAGCCCACGGGGGACTCGACGTCGACGACGACGCGCCATGCCCCCGGCTCGGCCGCGGGGCTGACCTTGGCCGAGGCGCCGCCCAAGGTGCCGGCCCCTTGGCGCATGGTGTCGCGCGCGATCTGAGACCAGAGCTTCGAAAAGCCCGACCAGGTCATCCAGCTGCTGGCCCAACGGGGCTTGGCGTCGGAAGCGAAGGCGGCGATGCGACCGAGACCCCGGCGTCCGCGGACCAACAAAGGGTCGCCCCGATCGACGCGCAAGAGCACCTCGGACTGCGCCTTGGGCTTGACGGGCACGATGCCGCGCAAGCCGGGGGCGCGAGCAAAGTCGATGCCGCGTAGGGCCTGCGCCGACTTGGTCACCACCGGGTACAAGAGGCGCTCGACCA
Organism: Polyangia bacterium; assembly: GCA_030431075.1. Lineage (GTDB taxonomy): Bacteria > Myxococcota_A > Polyangia > Nannocystales > Nannocystaceae > JAUIJR01. The sequence continues at coordinate 41,488 of JAUIJR010000003.1, forward strand.
GGGCGTTGCGGGTGACCTCTTTGGCCTCGCGCGAGAAGATGCGTGGGACGTCGGTGCCGTCTTGGCTGAAGTAGTAGCGGCCGCGGCCGCGCTCGGCCACCCGGGCCAAAAAGTCCTTGCCGGCGCCGGCGCCCACGCCCACGGCCGAGACCGTGATGTCGGCGTTGCGCATGTCCGAGATGAGCGAGGCGATGCCGCTTTCGGGGCTCTGGCCGTCGCTGAGCAGGATCACGTGCTTGACCAGGGCCTTGCTGCCGGCGAGCTGCAAATATGCCTCTCGCAGCGCCGGCAGAGCGTTGGTGCCCCCGCCGGCCGTGAGGCGCCGAATGCTCGAGCTGATCCGCAGGCGGTTCGCCGCGGGCTGAAGACGCACGAGCACCTGCGGGCTCGAGTCGAAGGCGATGACGCCGATCTCGTCGCCGGGGTCGAGGGTGCGGGCCGTCGCGCGTGAGGCCTCTTTGACCAGGTCGAGCTTCTCTTCCGAGGACATCGAGCCCGACTTGTCGATGACCAACACCAGGGCCAAGGTCGGCTGCTCGCGTTGGCGCTCGCCCGAGTAGCGCACCGGCAGGATCTGCTCGATGGTCGAGCCCCCCCAGCCGCCGACGCCAAAGGCGTTCTCTCCGCCCACCATGATGAAGCCGCCGCCGTAGTCTTTGACGTAGCTGACGAGCGCGCTTTGTCGGTCCCCGCTCACGGCCCGGGCCGGCACGTCGGACAAGATCACGAGGTCGTAGCGGCGCAGCTCTTCGGCCGCGACCGGGATGCCACCCGGGCCGACGTCGTCGACGTGCAGGTGGTCGGCTCGTAAGGCGCGGGGCAGGGCGGCGCTCGCGTCGGAGCCGACGTGCAGCACGCGGGGTCGTCCGCGGACCTCGCCGATGGCCGCGGCGCCATCGTTGCCGGTGTCGGTGGCGAGCTCGGGCGGCAGACTCTCGGGATCCAAAGTGGCGGTGTAGAGCACCGGCCCCGGCTCGCTGACCCGGGCGCTGAACTTCACTTGCTGACGACCCCCGCGAAGCTCGACATCGAGGTGCGGGGTCAAGGCATTGGGCTCGCCGTTCTCGAGCAAGCGCAAGCGCACCGCGCCGGGTCGCGTCGACAGCAAGTCGACCGAGACCTCGAAGGTCTGGCCCACCCGCAGCTCTTCGGGGAGGTGGACGGCCTCGACGAGGACATCGTCTTTGACCTCGCCCGGCAGCTGGCGCAGGTAAACGGAGACCTCTCGTTCGCGCAGGCCCGCGACCGCCCGGGCGAGTCCCTGTCGCTCGGCCAGGTCGCCGGCGCCGTCGGTCAAGACGATGATGCGACCCTCGCTCGTCGGGTCGAGCAGAGCTTCGGCCAAGCCGAGCCCCGCCGCGTGGTCCGAACCGAGGTCGGACTCGAGATGACGGGCCAGCTCGACCGGAGCTTCGGGGTCGAGCAGGGCCGCGCGCGCGCGTTGGTCGTAGGTGACGACCCGAATGCGCGTCCGATCCTCGCGCGGGAGGTCCTCGGCCGCCTCGCGCTCGACGTAGCCCCGGGCAGCTTTGATGATCTCGGCCGCCTCGGCGAGCTGCGCGTCGTTCATCGAACGCGAGACGTCGACCGCGTAGACGATGGTCTTGCCGCGAATCGGCGCGCGCAGGGTCGGCTGGGCGAGGGCGAGGGCCAAGCTGGCCAGCACCAAAAAGCGCAGCAAGACCTGGGCGGCGATCTGCGGGCCCCGAAGGTCGACGAGGCTCCGGCGCGCGACCAAGGCCACGAAGGGAAAGGTCGCCAGCGGCACCAGCCACAAAGCCGCCGGTCGAGAGAGGACCAGGCTTTGCTTCTCGCTGCCGCCGAAGTAGGTGGCGAGCGCTTCGGGCGCGGCCAGGCGGATCGGCTCGGGGTGCGGCCAGATCCAGGTGGCGATCTGGGCCGCGAGCAGGCCCAGCAGCAAGGCGAGGCCGGGCACAAAAAGCGGGTGCTGGCGCAGGCGGCTGCGCTTTGACCCGCTCATACGGTCCTCCGTCGGTGGTAGCTGAGCCACTCGGCGCAGACGATGCCGAGCACCAAGAGCACCAGCCAGCTCCAGGGGCGGGCGGCGTCGAAGGTCACCGCGTCCGGCGCTTCGTCGGCGCGGGCCTCTTCGGGGATTTCGTCGAGGCGGGGACGCAGATCCGAGGCCTCGATGTCGGTCATGTTGACGGCGAGTCGAACCGAGCTGCCGGCCGCCTCGCCGTCGAGCGCCCGGATGGCATGAACGCCGGGGACGGTGGCCCGCATGCGGAAGCGGCCGCCTTGGACGGCGAGCAGCTGCTGTCGGCCCTCGGGACCGGCGACTTCGACCGCGTGGACTTCGTCGCCCCCGAGTCCGAGGTCGGCGAGCGCGATCTGGCGGCTGGAGCCGACCGGGACCGCGGCCACGAAGCCGGCGCTGCGCCGCGCGAAGTAGTCGACGGCGTTCGCCACCATCAAGACGAAGGCGGGGCGCATGGCGAGGTCGGATTGGCGCGGGTCGAAGCCGATCTGCAACAAGCCGTGCTCTCCTTCGCGCAGGGCGATGATGGCCTCACCGAGGTGGGACACCAAGGCCTGGTCGCCGGGCGCGAGATCGAAGCTCGTCCCGCGCAACATGTTCACGTCTTTGAACACCACGGAGCGCAAGATGGGGTGCTTGCGGTCTTGTTCGGTCAGCCGTGGCGCGCGCAGGTCATTGCGCTTGGGAATCGCCGCGGGCGAATCCTCGAGGCGGTGAGGATCGAAGATCACCAGGTTCGTAGGCGGCAGGGGCGTGGGGAGCGGCGCGTCCGCGACGTCGTAAAAGACGAGGTCGGCGTCGGCCACCTCGGGGTTGTCGGCGCCGCCGCGGTCGACGGGCAAGGCCGTGAGCCGCACGTAGTCGTCCAAGGTGAGCAGGGCCCCCTCCAAGAAGAGGTTGCTGCCGTCGGTGACCAAGGTGACCTGTACCGGATCGAGGGGCGGGACGACGGCCCAGGCGCG
>JAUIJR010000275.1 GCA_030431075.1 Polyangia bacterium
CCCAGCGCTTTGCGGGCGCGCTCGGCCTGGCGCAGGGCTCGCCGCTCGCGTCGACGACGGCGCCGAGCGTCGCGCTTGGACTCGCCGCTTTGCCGCTCGCGGATCGACACCGAACTCATGACCAAAAGGCCCGTGACCCGGATGCGGGTGGGGTGGGGCGGGGCCTCGGCGTAGCGCTCGTCTTGACTGACCTCGCTCAAGATCGCGGAGCACTCGCTGAGCACGCGCATGCCGGGCGGCACGATGATCACGAGCTCGCTCATGAAGCCGCGCGCTCGGATCGTGATCTCGCCCGGCGGCAACCGAGCCTCGCGTAGATCCAAGGTGGTGCTGCCCATGACCGAGAGGACCTCGTTGTGGCGCGCGGGGATCCAGTCGCCCGCCCGCTTTTGCTCGCTCATGATGGCGATGGTCTTGCGTCGCTCGTCGACCTCGCCTTCGTGCAGACGCGCGAGGGCCTGGGTCGACGGGGCGGTGCGCAGCCCTTGTTCCGCCCCGGCCGGCGCCAGCGCGGTCTCGGCCGGCAGCTCGACGGGCTCGAGGTCGGCGACCAAGCCCTCGACGACCGAAAGCTGCTCGGCGTCGGCCAGGCGCTCGAGTCGCCCCTCGAGCTCGGAATCGTCGATGACGCCCTCGCCGTAGGCGTTCGCCAGGGTCAGCTCGGCGCGGTCCTTGGCCGACGCCAAAGCGAAGCGATTGCTGGCCGCCATGGACCCCCAGTTTGCATGGGCAGGCGGCGGAACTAAAGGCGCGTCGGCGAGCTGGGTGGCGGCCACGGCCCCCCAACCGCGCGGCGCGCCTTTTCATCCCGTCGATTGACGGACCCCGCCACGGCGCGTAGACCCAGCCCATGCGCGCTTTTTCACTGCTCGCCGCCATCTGCCTGCTCGTCGCCTGCAAGGGGGGCGAGTCGGGGGGGAAGGCAGCGCCCACGCCGGCCAAGAAGGTGGAGCCGATGAAGGTCGAGGTGAACCGAGCGGTGCTGGAGAAGGCGGCGAAGGCAGAGAAGCCCGAGGCGAAGGCCGAGGCCACCGCCCCCGCACTTAAGCTGGCGGACGCCGAAGGGGAGATCTTCGACTTGGACGTGGCGCTCGGCCAAGGCCCCGTGGTGGTCGTTTTTTATCGCGGGGACTGGTGCCCGAAGTGCAAGGCCCAGCTCGAGGCCCTGGGGGCGGCCAAGGCCGACTTCGAGGCCAAGGGGGCGCAAGTGGTGGCCGTGAGCGTCGACCCGGCCGAGAAGAGCAAGGCCTTCGCCAGCGCGACGGGCTTCGACGCGCCGATCCTGGTCGACGCGGACCTGGCCGCCATCCGCGCTTGGGGCGTCGAGGATGTGGGGCACGACATCGCCAAGCCGGCGACCTTCGTCGTCGGCAAGGACAAGAAGCTGCGCTATCGCCATATCGGCGAGAATCCGGGCGACCGCCCCGCGATCGACGAGATTCTGGCCGCGATCTGAGGCCGAGGCGCGCGCGCGTAGATCGTCCATCGGGGGCCCGCGTTTGGCGTCCCCATGTCGAAGCGCCGCCCCTGCGTCCGACGACTCGCTCCCGCCGGATTCGCCGTGGCGGGCGCTGCGGTCGTCATCTTTAGCGCCTTTCGCCTCGTCGAGCTGCACCGCCCCGGCCAATGCCTGGTCTCGTCGGGCGGCTTGGCGGAGCTCTCGGCCTTTTCGGGCGCCGGGCCGGCGGCCTTGCAGATCTGGCCCGCCTGGGTGGCCTGCCTGGCCGCGTTGGGCTGCGCGGCCGCCTTTGTCCGTGGGCGCCGGATCTCCTCGAGCCACGGGGCCTTGCTGATCGCCGGCCTGGTGGGCGGCCTCGGCTGGCTCTTGGCCGGCGGCGCCCTGGTCGGCCCGGGGATCCGCCTCGTCCCGGCCTACTCGATGGCCTTTGGGCTGGGCCTCTTCGCGCTGGCCACGGCGCTGGCGACGCGGACCTACTTGGGGATCCGCGGGCGCGCTTCGGCCTAGTTCACCGCCCGCAAGTCGCTGCGGTCCTCGCCCAGGTTGAAGACCGGCGGGGATCCGATCGGCGCGTCGACGGTGATCGTCTGGCCGCCTTCGTGCATCTCGCCGGTCCAGACGTCAAACCAGCTGCCGGCCGGCAAGTAGAGCTCGCGGCTGCTCGCGCCTTCGACGGTGACGGGGGCGACCAAGAGTTTGTCGCCCAGCATGTACTGGTCGGAGATGTTCCAGACCATGGGGTCGTCGGGGAAGGCCAGCATCAGGTGGCGCACGAGAGGCATCGAGCTCGTCGCGGCTTCGGCCGCGAAGGCCTCGAGCTCGGGCGCGAGCAGCTCGTGGATGAGGGCAAAACGGCGAAAGTGATCGCTGGTCTCGGCGTCGCGCTCCCAGGACCAGTTGTTCTCTTTGTCGTTGCCGTCGTGGGTCCGCATGATCGGCGTGAAGGCGCCGAGCTCGGTCCAACGCATGTAGAGCTCCTTGGTCGAGGGCCCGCCCGAAAAGCCCGCGATGTCGTGAGTGGTGATCGGCACGCCGGACAAGCCGAGGTTGGTCATGGCCGGGACGACGGTCGGCAAGCCGTCGAAGCTCGACCAGTCGGCCTCTTGGTCGCCGATCCAGTGCAGCTGCGCCACCGCGTGCACGCCCGGCCAGCCCGCGCGCGCGAACATGGCCCAGTCACCGTCGGGGCGTAGCTCGTCGAAGACTTCCCGGGTGAGGCGTTGCCACTCGATGGGGTAGGTGTTGTGCCGGTCCAAGGCGCTCGAGCCGTCGCTGAGCAGGCCGTCGTGGGGAAGCCATTCGCTGAAGTCGGCCATCCAGCCGTCCATGCCGTAGATCTCGACCATATCGGACAAAAAGCCCTTGATGTAGGTCCGCGTCGCCTCGTTCGTGAGGTCGGGGGTCGCACACAGGCCACTGGGGCAGGTGGTGAGGTAGGGCTGCCCCGGACTGTTGGGGTCCTCGACCAGCAGATCCATGTCGCTCATGGGGCCGAAGTGATCGAGGTTGTTGGGCACGAAGGGGTTCGCGTAGCTCAGGAACTTGTGGCCGCCTTGGTGCACGATGTCGATGAGGCCGGCGAGGTCGGGGTAGAGATCCTCGTCGGGGAGCCAGCGGTAGTTCACACCGAAGCCGCCGTCGAGGTTCATGCGGATCCCCGTCCAGTCTTGAACCCACAGCGCGCCGAAGGGGATGCCGGCGCTCTCGAGGGTGGCCAGGTCCGCGAGCACCTCGTCGCGGCCGCCCTGGGCGGCGATCCAGGGCATGAAGGCCCAGGCGGGGGGCGAGGCGGGGCGTCCCACCTTGCGGCCGAGTTGCTCGACGACCTCGGCCGGCGTCGGCCCCGAGTAGAGCTCGGCGCGCAGGGGCTCGCCGCTGGTGACCTCGAACCAGGCGAGCTCTGGGTCGCTCGCGCACAAGTCGACCTCGACCGAACGCGGCGTCTCGAAGAGCACGCCGAAGCCACGCACGTCGAGGTACCAAGCCATGGGGAAGTAGGTCGTGTGCTCGTCGCCTTCCAAGAAGAAGGGACCACTTTCGACGACACTCGGGTCGCGGCCGATCCCTTGCTCGCTGACCATCAAGCGAAAGGCCTCGCCGCGCTGATCGCTTTGGTTGTACTGCCCGCCGAAGCCGTGGAAGCTGCCCTCGGCGTCGCAGCGGATGGGCAAGGCGAGGCCGTCGGCTTCGCCCTCGTCCAAGGTGAAGGTGATCACCGTGCCGGCGTCCGCGAGATCCGCTTGCCCGTGGTTCGAAAAGACGACGCGGCCGCGGGCGTTTCCGTCCGAACTCGACCACTGCAGGGTCACGCCGCTCTCGTCTTGGCTCGCGCCCTCGAAGCGTTCGAGCCGAGACTCGGACGGGTTGGTGCGAGTGACCTCCCAGATCCCGCCCGCGCCGACGTAGCGCTCCTCGAAGCGGCGGACGATGGGGCCCACGTCGGCGAGGGTGAGGGTGTCTCGCGCGTCGACCTCCAAAGTGGCCGCCCCGGTGGGGGTGACGACCACGACCACGCCGGGGCGCAGCTCGAAGCGGCTGGACGCGTCGCCGGTCTCTTCGCTGCTTTCTTCGCCGCTTTCGGTGGCGGGACCGTCGTCGGCGCACGCGGCCAGGCCCAAGGCCAAGCCAAAAGCGAGGGGGGCGACGAGGGCGTGTGAAGTTCCGCGCGGGACGCAGGGGCGTGACACGGCCGGAGTGTCGGGCGCGTCGGGTCCGCGCGCCAGGGCGGAGTGCGCGCCTCGCCCCGTGTTAGCATCTGTGACAGGTGTGTGACTTCCCCCGAATTCGAGGTCTGATGCCCTGGCTGCTGCTCGGAGCCCTTGGCGCAGGGTGCACGGCGGGCGGCGATGGAGAGGCGAGCGCGAGCAGCGAGAGCGCCGATGGTGAGAACGGCGAGAGCGGCGAGTCGGGGATGGAAGCAGGGCCCACCGGAGACGGGGACGGCGACGGGGATGGAGACGGGGATGGAGACGGAGACGGCGACGGCGCCGCCACCTGCAACGGCTGGACGGAGCTTTGCGATCGGCCCTACGACCAGGTCGCCTTTCCCGGCACGCACAACGCGAACTCGTCGACCAGCTACGGCTACTCGATCTTCAACGCCAACCACGACTTCGGCTTGACGCAGCAGCTCGAGGACGGCGTGCGGGTGATGCTGATCGACGTCACCTACGACGGCGGCGAGACCATGATGTGCCACGGACCCTGCAACTTGGGGAGCACGCCGCACCTCGAGGGCCTGGCCGAGTTGCACGATTTTTTGGTGGCCAACCCGCGCGAGGTGCTGACCATCATCTACCAAGACTCCATCAGCGTGGAGGACATGGCCGCCGACTGGGAGACGAGCGGCATGATCGATCTCGTCTACGCCCACACCGACGGCGACCCCTGGCCGACCCTCGGCGAGATGATCGACGCCGGCACGCGCGTCGTGGTCACGGCCGAGGCGGGCGGACCTCCGCCGGCTTGGTATCACCACGTGTGGGATGTGGCATGGGACACCGGCTACAGCTGGGGCTCACTGGACGAGATGAACTGCGACTTGAATCGCGGCAGCCTCGACAACGACCTCTTCTTGGTCAACCACTGGGTCAACAGCGAGCTCGACTTGCCGGACAAGGGGCAGGCCGCGAGCTCCAACGCCTACGATGCGCTGGTCTCACGCCTCGAGCAGTGCGAGATGGAGCGCGGTCACATCCCGAACTTCGTGGCGGTCGACTTCTACGACCAAGGCGATCTCTTCGACGCCGTCGCCCACATCAACGGGCTTTTGTGAGGGGGGCTCTCGCGGGCGCCGCGCTCGCGTAACCCGGTCGACCGTCATTGCCGAGTCGCAGCCGGAGTTCTCGAATGACGCCGTCGACCTCCTCGCCGCGCTCGAGGCGTTCGATGGCGCGGTCGAGGAGAACCAGAAGTTGGCCGCGCTCGACCGCATCGTCGACGCGCATGGGGACGGCCTCGTCGGCTTCGTAGGTCCGCGTCGGATGCGAGGGCGCGACCGCAGGCCGCACCTCCACGAGCTCGGTGGTGCCGCTGAGCGAGCTGGGGTTTCCGCTAGGGCCCGGCTCGACGTTCACGCGGCAGCGGATGGTGGCGACCGAACCGTCGGGCCACAGCACGCGCTCGGAGGCGTCGAATCCGCCTTGGGTCTTCAACGCGAACTGCAAGCGCTCGCGGGCCGCGTCGCGGTCTTCGTCGTGGACCAAGCTCAAGTAGTGCTCGGGGTCCCGCGGCGAGAAGCCGGGCGCACGCCCAAAGGCTTCGGCCACCGCGTCGGACCACCAGATGGCGCCGCCTTGGAGATCGTAGTGAAAGGCACCCGGCCGCGCGCGCGCCATGGCCAATGAGGCCAGTGAAGGTGCCTTCTCGTCGCTCGAATCATTTGTGGAGGGCGTCGAGGGTCGAGAGGCCGCGCCCCGTGTCGGGGTCGATCCAGTCGCTTGCCCGTGCGAGGCGAGCGAGGCGAGGGGCCGCGACCGGGCGGCGGTGCAGTCGTCGTGTCGATGGCCGTGTTGCATGGGGACCGGTAGAGCAATCACCGCGCCACCCGAAAAAGATCAAGGATCTCAGGCTAAAACGTATGAAAACGACGTTCTAGGGGACTTTGGCCAAAAGGGATCTGTGGCACATGTGGACCGGTGTAGGCGGATCGTGGCCTTTTGCCGCGACGGCCGGGGGGCCGGCCCCCAGGGCGACAGGCGCCACCCGGAAAAGCCCTGCACTCCGCGGCCTCGGGATTGTCGCCCGCGCGCGACAGCTTGGTGCAAAGGGCCCACAAAGGTCGCTCAATGGGGGGAGCGCATTTGCGCGGGCGTGCGATGCCCTGCACCGTTTCCCTCGTGGTCCGGCCGCGCTACCCAATGAAGGTGGAAGCGTCGACCCGCCGTCTCGTCTCGTTCGCCGCCTTCGGCTTCGCGCTCGCTACGGGCTGCGGCATCTTCTCCGTCTTTGGGGAGGAGCGCCCCACCGACGGGGAGTACTGCGAGCTCGACGAGGGCTGCTCCACCGGAGTCTGCACGACGGCGAACGTCTGCGGGCACTCGCACTGCCGCTGCGACGACGGCCTTTGCTCCGGCGAGGGCGAGCCGGACGACGCTTGCCGCGCCGGCTGGGTGTGCGTCGAGTACGACTCGATCTTCGCGCCGGTGGTCGACTTCTTCGGTGGCGATCCGCGCGTCGACGACGGCTATTGCCAGCCCCTTTGCGAAGACGGTTGCCCCGAGCACTACAGCTGCGGTGACGATGGCCGTTTGTGTGTGGTGGATACGATGTGGACCTATCCCGAGCCGGCCATCGTGTGGAGTGGGCCGATCTCGGGTGAGGTGCGCGGTCGGGGCGAGGTGGCCGAGATCGAGGTCGAAGGCGGCAGCGTCATCCATCTGCGCGGCGAGGTGAACTCACCGGTGGGTGCAGAGATCGTGAGACGCAACTGGGAGACCGTTTCCGGCGCGGGCGACTACGAAGAGTTCGACGACGTCGAAGAGATCGACGTCGTCGTTCCGATGAGCAGCGGCTACCGTCGAGCCGAGTTCAGCGTGGGGGACTCCGAGCACCGTGGCGGCATGGTGACGGTGATTTTTCTAGCCTGCCGCGGCGCGGGGGAGTCCTGCGGCTACCAAGGCTCGGGCTGTTGCGCGGGCTGTGACGACGCGACGGATACTTGCATGTAGCGGGCCCGGGCTCGGACTCGGACACCCTACGCCCGAAGACCAACGCCCTCGAGATCACCGGGGGGCGGGTTCGCAGACCATCAGGGTGCAGGTGATCGTGCCGTCACCTTTGCAGGTGCACACGTTGCAGTCCTCGTACCAGCTCTCGCCGGCCAGGTATCCACCCTCGCAGCTGCGCGCGGCCGTCAGTTCGTCGTGGCGCTGGTCGGCGTCGCCGGGCGTCGGGGGATCGAAGGTCAGGGCCGTCGGATCACAGCCGTAGTCGATGCAGACGATCTCGCCGAACTCATCGCAGCTGCAG
>JAUIJR010000276.1 GCA_030431075.1 Polyangia bacterium
TCGAGTACGACCACCGAGAGCGAGACCGGGGATGGCGACGGCGACGGCGATGGCGATGGTGACGGCGACGGTGATGGTGATGGTGATGGCGACGGTGATGGAGATGGCGACGGCGCGATGCGGATCGTCGTGGTCGGCCAGACCGACTCGATGGACCTGCCCGGCGCATCCAACAGCTACCGGGGCGGGACGCTCGACGGCTTGGCTGTCTCGATCGCCGTGGATGCGAGCGGCAGTACCGCCGAGTACGCCCGCTACGTGGGTGGAGGTGACTACGAGCAGGTTCGAGATGTCGCCATCTTTGGCGACGGTGTCGCGTGCGGCACGGGGCGCATGGCTTCGACCGACTTCGGCGTGACGAGTGACGCGCAACAGTCCAGCTACGGGGGAGGGGGCATGGACTCCTTCTTGGTCTGTTGGGATCCGAGCGGAGCGACCACCTACGCGAGCTACTTCGGCGGCACGGGCTATGACGTCGGCTACGGCCTGACCGCGCTCGCCGGCGGTGACTTGGTCATGAGCGGCCGGACTGCCTCGACCAACTTACCGACCACGACCGGCGCCTATCAGACGAGCTACGCAGGCGGGAACGCTGGGGCTTCGCCCTACTTTGGCGGCGACTACTTCGCCTTTCGCTTCGCTGGGAGCGACCACGACGTCATCTGGGGCAGCTATGTCGGAGGTAGTGCCGACGATGCCGGTCGTGGGCGCAACGACGTCGGGCCCAGCGGGCAGGTCTGGGTCGGCGGGCGTACGCAGTCGAGCGACTTCCCCGTCACCACCGGGGGCAGCTTGGGCGGACAGTCGGACGGCGGGGTCGTGCGCTTGAGCAGCGACGGGAGCGCGCTCGAGATGGGCGTCTTCGTGGGCGGTAGCGATCCGCTCGATGCGGCGACCGGTGGCATGCTCGCCATGCCGGATGGATCGGCGTACGTGTGCGGCTACACCAACTCGGCGGACTTTCCGGCGCCGAACGGGGCGGCGCAGTCGATGCCCGGTGGAGGCTTTGATGGCGCCGTCTATCACCTTGCCGCTGACGGCAGCGTGCTCGCGGCGACCTACCTTGGGGGCTCGGGCTATGAAGAGTGTCAGGGGCTGGCCGTCGACGCCGAGGGCTCCGTGTACGCAGTCGGGTTCACGGACTCGAGCGACTTCCCCTTTACTTCGGGGAGCTTGTCGGGCTCCGGGGACATGTACGCCGTCAAGATGGACGCCGGGCTCACCAGCTTCGACTACGCGATCCCCGTCGGGGGGAGCGGGCAAGAGACCGCCGATGCGTCGCGGGCCCACGTGGTGCCCGGAGGCGGTTTGTTGCTCGTGGCGGCCAGCGACTCGGATGACCTGCCCGTCACGGCCAACGCCCTACAAGGCAGCCGTGCTGGGGGCCAAGACCTCATGATCGCCATCGTCAACGCCGACGGCACGGGCTTTGACTACATGAGCTACTTCGGCGGCACCGGGGACGACTTCCCCCGCGCCGTGACCGTCTTGCCCTGAGGTGGGAACCGCAAACGACGAACGCCCGCCGGCGAGACCGGTGGGCGTTTGACGTTTTCGGAGCCGTTTTGCGGACTCGAACCGCAGACCTGCTCATTACGAGTGAGCTGCTCTACCAACTGAGCTAAAACGGCTTTGTGGGGGCGCGTTTGTAGTGCCTCCCCGCGGCCGCGTCAACTCCGGGGGCGAGGCCGGCCACGGGGGCTTTGGGGGGCTTGGGGCGCCGTCAGGGCAGCCACTGGATGCGGCGCGCATCCTCGCCGTCTCTGGTTGTGGGCGGCTTCGAGGCGATGCGAGCGGCGATCTCGCCACGCACGCGCTCGGGGTGGATCCAGCCCAGCGCCCGCGAGTCGCAGCAGCGGCTCTCGTCGCGGTTGTCGGCCACGATGAGGTAGCCCTCCGCGCGGATCTGCACCGGGCTGTCGTCGATGGGCAGCTCCATGCCCTCCCAGTGGATCGTCTGCGTCGCCTCGAGGACCTCGAAGCGGGTCTCGCCCGCGACCTCGAACGCGGCCGCCCGCATCTCGTGGTCGCCGGTGGCCGTGGGGCTTCGGCGGGGCGGGGCGGGCTCTTGGTGCATGGGCACCCCGTTGATGGCCAGCCCCATGGCGGCGTCGGGCACGTTGAAGGTGACCGCGTCGCCCGGGACCGCGATGACGCGTCCGAGGCGGTAGGCGGCGGGGGGCGCGGTGGGGCCTTCGGCTGCGGGCCCTTTCATGCGCTCGAAGCGGCGCTCGACCTCTTCGACGTCGACCACGGCCGTGTTCACCAGGGACGAGCCTGGGTCGCGCGCCGGGTCGGCCAGGCCGCTCTCGCCCGCTTCGCCCGGCAGCGGCGCCTCGGTGGCGGCGTCGACCATCTCGGGCATGGGGGTTGGGTCGTAGACCACGATGTCGCCGGCCTCGAGGCTCCGCGTGCTGCGCAAGAGCAGCACCGCATCGCCGTCCAGGATCGTCGGCGCCATGCCGTCGCCGTGGACGCGGACGACCGTCGCTACCGATGCGCGCGTCACCACCAGCAAGAACACGCCGCCCAAGACTCCCCAGGCGATGCGGGTCGGCCAGCTCCGATCGGGGCGGGGCTTTGGCGCTTCGTCGGAGGGCGGCTTACGGCGAAACACGGGTAGACGGGGCCCTTTGCAGGGCGTCCACATACTGTCGGAGCTGCGCTGGGTCACCAAACAAAGTGCGGATCGCGGCCACGCCGTGCGCGCCGGCCTCCAGACACGCCTGGACCCGCTGAGGGGTCACGCCACCCAAGGCCAGGAGCGGCGTCTCGCTTTGTCCTGCGGCCCTTTGGAGCGCCTGGAGACCGGCGGGCGCCTTCGGGCGGCGAGGGTCTTGGGTGTGTGGCGCGAAGACGGGCGCGAAGCTGCGATAGCTCATCCGTTCCATGAGCTCCTCTGGGAGCACGGGGTCGCCTTCATGACCCGAAAGCCCCAGGGGGCGCCGACCGGCGGCGTCGATCAGATGTTGGACCGAGCCGGGGGTCCATCCTCCCTTGAGGTGCCAGCCTTCTCCCCGCGGAAGTCTTCGGGCCGCGGGGATGGCTTCGCTGGTGATGGCCCAAAACAAGGGGAGGTCCAGCCTTCGGCAGGCATCCGCGAAGCTCCTCAGTCGGGCGCTGTGCAAGGACTCGCCCGGACCCGGGCGCATGAGGACCGCGAGCCACGTCGCCAGGCCGGCGTCGCACCAGGCGCTTGCCCGGTCGGGGGAGAGCTCACCGGTTGGCGGGGTGATCGCCAGCAGGCGAGGCGCCTCGCTCACTCGATGAGGCCGCCCGTGGGGCTCGATGCGTTCGCGTGCGCCCGGACCGGCATGCGCCCGGCGCGGTAGGCGAGACGGCCCGAGCGGACGCCTTCGCGCATGGCGTGGGCCATGAGCACGGGGTCTTTGGCGGCCGCGACGGCGGTGTTCATCAAGACCGCGTCGACCCCGATCTCCAGGGCTTTGGTCGCGTCCGAGGCGGTGCCCACGCCCGCGTCGACGATGACCGGAATGCTGGCTCGCGAGACGATGATTTCGAGGTTCCGCGGGTTTCGGATCCCCTGACCGCTGCCAATGGGCGCCGCCAAGGGCATGACGGCGGCGCAGCCCAGGTCTTCGAGCTTGCGGCACAAGATCGGGTCGTCGCTGCAGTAGGGCAACACGGTGAAGCCCTCGGCGATCAGTTGTTTCGCCGCGACGAGGGTCTGCTCGTTGTCCGGGAAGAGGGTCTCGGGGTCACCGATGACCTCGAGCTTGACGATGTCTGCGATGCCGAGCTCTCGGGCGAGCCGCAACGTGCGGATTGCATCGTCCGCCGTGTAGCAGCCGGCGGTATTCGGCAAGAGGGTGTAGCGATCGCGATCGATCCACCCCAAGAGGTTGTCCTTGCTCGAGAGGTCGACCCGGCGCAGGGCGACCGTCACGATCTCGGTGCCGGATGCCGCGAGTGCGGCCTTGGTCTCTGCGGCGTCCTTGTACTTGCCGGTCCCCAAGATGAGGCGGCTGTTCAAAGTGCGACCGGCGAGCGTCCAGCTGTCGTCGAGCGAGGAGGAGGGGAGCGTCTCGGACTCCATGTCGGGGCCTTTCTAGCCCCCGCCGACGAAAGTGACGACCTCGAGCTTGTCCCCGTTTTCCAGGGCCGTCTCGGCGTACAAGGCGCGCGGAACGATCTCGCGGTTTCGCTCCACCGCGACCTGGGTCTCGGCGAGTTCGAGGTCGGCGAGCAGGGCCCGGACCGTTTTCGACGGCCCGAGGTCACGGGGTTGTCCGTTGAGGATGATCTGGGCCACGGTCCTCTAAGGTGCCTGGCTATGGCCCTGATGACCAGGGGCGGGCGTCGGATGATGCCTCACACCTGCGTACCCCACGCACTGTGCAAGTGGAGTGTCGCCTGGCTGCAACAGTGACCGATTGGGGCAACACACGATCCCCGCGCATGCGCGCGCCGCATTGGTGGGTAAGTCGATGAATTTCAACGGTTTGCCGGCGTGCCAGCGTAGCCGTTGCCTGGCACGGGATGTGCTCTTGAGCACGGTGACGTGACCGACGCCAAGCGAACCGCAATCCCCCTCGAGCGCCTGCCCGTCGACCAAATGCTCCGCGTGGTCGAGCCCTTTTGCGCGTGCACCGAGGCACAGCTCGAGCGCGTGACCCGAGACCTCGTCCGCGCCCGGCGCCCGGCCCGCACCGTGATCCAGCGTGAGGGCCTCCCCAACGACGGTCTCTACGTGGTCTTGCGGGGTCGAGTGAACCTGCTTCGGGCGGCCGAAGGGGGGCGGGATCTGATCTTGGCCAGCTTGGGGCCCGGCGAAGTCTTTGGGGAAGGCTGCGTCGTCGAAGGGACGATGTCGACCACGACGGCCACGAGCGCCACCGCCGTCGAGCTGGCGCGGGTGCCCTCGGAGTTGATGCGCGAGATGATTCGACAGGACGCCGCCTTGGCCATGCGGGTGATGCAGATCCTCGCGCGACGCCTGAGCGACGTCGAGTCGGTCGCCAGTGGCCTCGCCCTTTGCGATGTAGAAGAGCGACTGCGGCGCACCTTGAGCCAGCTGGCCCGCCGCCAGGGGCGCCCGGAGCCCGCGGCCGAGGGATGGATCTTGGCCCCTGTCCCGACCCAGTCCGAGCTTGCCCGAATGGTCGGCTCGTGCCGTGAGACGGTGTCTCGCACCCTGAGCGCGCTGGCACGTGAGGGACATCTGAGCGCCTCGGGGCGTCGGATGATCCTCAAAGAGAGCTTCATGACACCGATGTCGGCGTAGGGCGACGGAAGGCAGGCGGCCGCCCGGGCGTTGCTCTCGGGTGCACGCCTTGTCTAAGGTCCGGCTGATGCAGCGCAAGGATGCGCCCGAGCGGCGCCACGGAGACCGTCGCCAAGGCGACCGTCGCGGAGAGCTCGCGCCGCTGCGTCCGACCTTTGCCCAGGTGGACTCGAGCGCGCTGCGCCACAACTTGCAAGTGGTGCAGGCGGCGGTCGGGACCCGCACCCGGGTCCTCGCGGTGGTCAAAGCCGATGGCTATGGACACGGCGCACTGGAGGCGGCGAAGAGTTTTGTCGAGGCCGGCGCCTGGGGCCTGGCCGTCTCTTTGATCGAAGAGGGAGTCGAGTTGCGCTTGGGAGGGACCAGCGCTCCGGTCGTCGTGTTGGGGGGCGTGCATCCCGGCTCCGAGGACGTCGTGGTGCACCGTGGGCTCACGCCCGTCGTTTGGGAGCGCCGCCACCTCGAACGCTTGAGCGCGGCGGTGTCGCGGGCAGGGGCGCCCCCGGTGCCCGTTCATCTGAAGATCGACACGGGGATGTCGCGTCTGGGCGTTCGCCCCGAGGGGATCGACGGTGTGCTCGACTGGCTCGACCGAGACGGGGGCAGGACCATCGACCTCGAGGGGGTCATGACCCATCTTGCGCGGGCCGATGAACTCGGTGCAGATGCGGACGCAACGAGCGCGGCCCAGGTGCAGGCCTTTCGTGACTGCCTCGGGACCTTGGCCGCCCGCGGACTTCGCCCGCGACTGCGTCATGTCTGCAACAGCGCGGCCTTGGTCCGGCTGCGCGACGCGAACTTCGACATGGTGCGCCCGGGTATGGCCCTTTACGGCGCAGGATCGGGCGAGGCCGTGGAACTGTCGGGCGTACGCCCCGCCATGAGCTGGCACTCGAAGATCCTCGGGATCCGCGAGCTGCCGCGGGGTGCATCGATCACCTACGGGCACCGCGACACGCTGCAGCGCGACTCGCGTTTGGCCATCGTTCCGGTCGGCTACGGCGATGGCTATGCGCGCAACATGAGCGGGCAGGCCGAGGTCTTGATCCGCGGCCATCGCTGCCGCGTGCTGGGCAACATCACGATGGATGTATCGATGGTGGACGTGACCGACCTGCCCGATGCGCGGGAGGGGGAAGCGGTGTGTCTCATGGGTCGGCAGGGGCGCGAGCGAATCAGCGTCTACGAGCTGGCCGCCTGGGCCAAGGTGCTCCCCTACGAGATCGTCTGCGGCGTTTCGAAGCGCGTGCCACGTCGCTGAGGCGACCGCATCGGTGACGGCGGAACCTGAGGGAATGTAGCTGGGTCCAAGTCGGTACAGCGCCCCCGACGGCGTACGCCGTCAGTCTCACCGGCGGGAGGTGAGATAAGGTCGAAGCGGCCTTTCCTCGCCCTGGCCAGGTCCGTGCACGCCCATGTCCGAGTCTGCTTCGCGTCGTCCACTCATTTTGGCTCTGCTCGCCCTCGTCCTCGCGGGGGGACTGGGGGCCTGGTTCATCTGGGGCGGCGAGGATTCGCCAGCTCCCGAGGAGGCGCCCACGGCCGACGGCAGCGCAGCCAAAGAGGACCTGGCGCGACGCAAACATGCCGCCCGTCAGGCCCGGCTGGACCTCGAGCCCGTCGCCTTGACCGGGGTGGTCAAAGCCGAGGTCGACGGGAAGGGTATCGAGGGCGCGGTGGTCATGCTCAACCGCAAGGCCTTCAACCAAGGGACGCTGAGTCGGGACGGGCGGCCGGGTGAGCCCCTGTACGCGGTCACCGACGCGAAGGGCGAGTACCGCATCGAGGGCGTGACGGCCGGTCGCTACTCGGTCTCGGCGACGGCGGAGGGCTTTTCGCCGGCGACCTTGAAGTCCTTTGTGATGCGGGGCGACGGCACACAGGACTTGGATCTCACCTTGAAGCAGGGCGGTTTTTCCTTGTCCGGCCTGGTCAGCGACGTCGGCGGGGGGCCGATCGAGGGGGTCCTGGTGCGCGTCGACAGCACGGAGGGACCGAACTTCGCCGGCATGAACAAGGCGCCCTTGGCCGCCGTGACCAACGCCGAAGGGCGCTATCAGACCTACGTCAACGAG
>JAUIJR010000277.1 GCA_030431075.1 Polyangia bacterium
CGAGAAGAGGCCCCCGAGTTTGGCGCCTTCGACTGGTTCGCGCGCGAGGGTCGAGGCGCGGGCTATCTGAGCTGGCTCGCCCTGGTCGCCCTCGCCTTGCTCGTGGGCGCCGCCGTGGGCACGCAGCGCAGCGCTCGCAGCGAGGATGCATCTGCGCCGGGAGGTGAGCGCTGATGTTGCCCGTCATGCACGCGGCCTATCTCGCCTCGGCCTTGCTGATCGCGGGGCTGTACCTGCGACTCGGTGCGCGTCGGCACCGGGCCCTGGCCACGGCTGCGATCGGTGTGGGCCTGGCGTTGTTGGGGGCCGTCTTCGCGCGCTACTGGGGCGCGGCCCAAGGGCAGAACCTCGCCGTGGTGCTCGCGCTTTTCGTGTGGTTGCGCGCTGCGGTCGAGGACGCCGCCGAGGCGGAACCCGAGGCGGAAAGCGAAGCCGATTCGGACACGCGGGAGGTCGGGACATGAGCGCGACGGGGGTCATCTGGCTCAGCGCCTTCTCCCTGATCGCCGGCTTGCTCTTGTCGGTAAGCCCGCGTTTTTGGGAGCGGCGCTTGGTCGCCGCTTGGTATCTGTGGCTCGGCGGCGTCGGCTTGTCGGGCCTGATCGTCGGGCAGGTGATCGTGGCCTTGCTGCGCACCGGTCGCTTTCGGCTCGACGACCCCGGTCCGCCTTGGCTCGGCCTCGCGGGCTTCGATCTCTCCTTGAGCGTCGACCCTCGGGCCGCCTACGGCATGGTCGCCGTCTTGTTGATCGTGTTGGTCACGGCCGCCTTGGTCACCCAAGTGGGCGTGCGACTCGAAAGCGCCGACCGTTCGGCCCTCTCACGCTTGGCGCTGGTCGCCGGCGGCGCGGGCTTGGTGATGTCGGGTCGCAGCTTCATCGTGATCGCGGCGGGCTGGGTCTTGTGCGCGCGCAGCATGTCCGGGGGCCGCGTGGACCCGCGGGCCAAGGCGTGGTCCTTGATCGGGGACCTGGGCGTGGTGCTCTTCGCCTTCGCGCTGTTTACGGGGGCCGAGATCCGCGACCTCCTGCCGCTTTTGGGCCTCGACCTGGGCCAAGTGCGCGCGCCTTTGTGGGGCAGCTTGCCGACGGCCGAGGTCGCGGTGGGGGGTCTCGCCGCCGCGATCTTCGCCCGGGTCATGGCGCCCACCGGCGCCTTCGGGGCGGACGGAGGCGCAGGTGCCTACGCCATCGCGCGCTTGTTCGCGGGCGCGGTCATTCCCTGGGTGGTCTTGTCTTTGCGGGCCGGAAAACTGCTCGCCCACGCGCCTTGGGCCATGGTGGCGATCACCCTCGCGGGCTTGGCCTTGATGCTCAGCGGTGTCGTGCGGGTGCTGCAGCCCGCGCCGGCCGACCACGGACAAAGTCGGGTGGTGGGCTACGCGCGGGCCTGTGCGGCCGTGCCGGTGGTCGCGGTCGGGCTCGGACACGCCGACCTTGCCATGTACGCGGCCGTGATCGGGGCCGGCAACGCGGTGACCTTCGCCCTGGCGCGCGGCCGCGTGCCGATGCGCGGGCTCGGACGCTGGGCGGCGTGGGCTTGGCTCGGTGTCGGGCCTTGGTCGTGGGCCGTCGCCTTGGTGGGCGTGGTCGGCTGGGCGCGCGGGCACGACGCAGCCGCGTCCATGGCCATCAACTACGTTGCCTGGCTCATGCTCGCGCTCGCGGCCGTCGGACTCGGCGTGGGGCTGGCCCGCGCGCGCGTCGACACGCACGACGGCGCGGCCGGAGCCGAAGAGTTGCGCTTGGGCAGTCGCGCGGCCTTGGTGTGGGGGCTGCTGACTTGGCCCTTGGTGTGGCCGAGTCGCGTGGGGGGGCCGAGCTCGATCGGCGAGTCGCTCGGCGTCGTGCAAAGCTACGGCAGCGTCTTCGTCGGCGAGCTCACCGAGTTGCACGTCGGCTTGCGGCCCGAGTTCAGCGACGCCGTCGCCGTCTTGCGCGGCCGAGAGCTGCTCTTGGCCATCGCCGTCGTGTTGTTGGCCGCCGGGCTCTCGCACTTGCTCGCGCGCCGTAGCGACCCCGAGGCGAGTCCAACGCGCGTCGCGGGCTGGATGCGTGCCGCCTTGCGTCTCGAAGTCGCGCTCGCCTCGATGCCGGCCGCCTTGCTCGGCGCGGCGGGTGTGTGGGTGCGCGAGGGCTGGCGCTTGTTGGCCGAGCGCATTCCCAAGCACGCGGGCGAGCTCTTGGCCCAGTGGCGCAGCGATGGCGTCGCGGCCACGCGGCGGCGGCCCTTCGGCGGCGCATGGCGCTCCCTACCCCTGGTGGCGATGGCCTTGGTGCTGGTCGTCTTTGGGTGGCTCTACCTGCGTCCTTCGGTGACGACGCTGGGGCCGAGCGACTTTCATGGCTTCGGCGGCCTGCGCCCCGAGCTGCAACACCCACGCGACCCTTCTCGCGAGCGGGCCCGCGAGGCGGCGCGCCGCAGCGAAGCGCAAGCGCCCACGCCGAGTCCGGCCGACGCGCCTTCGGCCGAGGGCGAGGACACGCCCGGCGGGCTCGCGCCGGTGGAGGTGCCGCAATGAGCAGCTTGGCCTTCGTCTTGGCGCCGCTGATCATCGCCGCCGCCGTCGCCTTGCAAGCGAGCGCGCGCCGGCCCGAGGACCGCGGGGCCGAAGGGATCCGGATGCGTCAGGTCGCCTGGGTGGTGGCCTTGGTGCAGCTCGCCTCGGCCGTGGTCTCCCTCGAAAGCGGCGGACTCGATCCCTTCTTTGCGAGCTGGATGCCCGCGGCCGGCTTCGATCCGGTATGGCGACTCGACAGCCTGGGCGCCTGGGGCGTGGCGATCATGGCCACGCGTTTGCCCGAGCTGCTCGAGAGTCGAGGGGCGAGCGCCCGCATGGCGATCGCCATCTTGCACCTGGGCGTGAGCGCGCTGGTGGCGGCCGATGACCTCGGCAGCATGGTCATCGCGGTGGTGCTGATCTCGGCCGGTCGAAGCGCGTGGTTGGCCAGTGACCGCGAAGGGTGGGGGGGACGTGCACGACGCGTGGCCCGCCGCGCCCAGCTCGAGGCGGTGCTCGCGGCCGCGGCGGCCGTGACCTTGGCCCTCTCGGCCTCGACGGCGCACCAGATCGCCACCCAGGGGCGGTGGAGCGTGCGCCTCGACGACCTCGGCGAGCTCATCTTCACGGCCGGACTCGAGGGACAAAACCTGGTGCTCATGGGTCTGGCCTTGGCGCCGGCCTTGGCCGCGTGGCCCTTTGGAGCCGAGGCACGCGCCCTCGGAGCGCGCTCGGCCCCGGGTTATCTACGTTTGGCGCCGGTCGCCGTGGCCGCTCTCTTTGCGGCGCGCGCCGTGCCCTTGCTCGCGCCTCGACTCGGCCCCGAGTGGGCGGGGCCGATCGCAGGCATGCTCCTCGCCGGCGCCGGCGTGGCCTTTTTGGCCGCGCGCAGCCGAGGCGACGAGCGAGCGCGAGGGCGCTGGTCCGTCCACCTCGAAGCGCCGGTGGTGATGGTCGCTGCGCTGACGCCCGGTGTCTGGGGGACGCGCGCCTTGGCCCTGGGTGTCTTGGCCTTGGCCCTGCGGGTGGCCCAAGGCGAGGGCGGCGCGCGAGGCTGGGTGGCGCGAGCTTCGGCCGCGGCGGTGCCCGGGACCTTGGGCTTCGCCTCCTTGGCGGCGACCTGGGCCGCCTTGGTCGAGAGCCACCAGGTCTACGAGGCAGGGACAGCCGCGGGCATCGCCTTGGGCCTGGGCCTTTTGATGTGGGGGCGGCCGGGGGCGCCGAGTCGGGCCCCCCGCGCGCTCGAAAGTCGCGTGTCCACGCTGCGCGACTGGTTGGCCGTGCTGGCCTGCTTTGTCGGGGGGACCTTGCCCGCCTTGGTGATGGATCCCCTGGTGCCGCACGCCGAGTCGCGCGCCACCGAGGTGCAGTGGCGGCGATGCGTCGCCATCGAGCTCGAAGACCTGCTGCGCCCGCGCCTGCGTCGCGAGATGTCCTTGGGCTGCTCACGCCCCCGCGAAGAGATCGAGCGCTACTACGAGCCCCCGCCGGTCTCGCCCGAGGCCGCGGATCCGACCGACCGCTTCGTCAGCAGCCTCGACGACCCGGCCAACGAGGCCCCGCGACCGGCCTTCGAGCTCCCCTCGCGACGCGAAGGCGGCGTGAGCCAGGCGCCCAGCGGGGCGTCCAGCCAGGCGCCCAGCGGGACAGGGTCTGCCACCGGCGAAGCATCCGAGGAGGAGGCGGACCGGCCATGACCGAGTTCAGCGTGCTCATGCCCCTGGGCTGGTTGGTCTGGGCGAGCTTGGCCGGCTTGGCCTTTGCCTTTGCTCGGCGTCCGGGCGCGGGCTCGATGCGCGTGGCGACGGGACTCGCGGCTACCTGGGCCTTGGTGGTGTTGGCGGTGGCCCTGGTCGGCGGGGGCGATCGCGGTCTCGATGGCGGCCTGGTCATGCTCGGCGGGCGTTGGCTCGGTGATGCGACGGCCCTGGGCTTCGATGGCCTCGCGGCCTTGGTGGCCTTCGTCGGTCTCGGCCGCGTGGCGCGGCAGGACGGTGGCCGCGAGGCGAGTGCCTCCTTGCGCACCTTGATCACGGCCAGCCTCGGCGCTTTGGGTGTCGCCTTGGTGGTGCATGCGAGCGACGTCTTTGGCGCGTGGCTGGGCCTGGAACTCGCGGCCATCTGCGCGTGGTGGGCCCGGCGGCGCGGGACGATGGATCGCCATCAGCGCGCGCGCGCGAGCTCGCGGGACGCTTTGGCCCTTGTCTTGGGGGCGCTCGGCATCTGCCTGATTTTCGGCGCGACGGCCGACCTGAGCTTCGAAGGCTTGGCCGGTCGCGTGGCCAAGGTCTTCAACCACTGGGGCGGCGTGCAGCGCTTCGTCTACACGCTGCGCGATGCGGGCGAGGCGCTCCCCGAGGGCTTCGTCGTTCAAGCCAAAGGCCGCATCGTCACCGGCATGGCGGGGGTGAGCTTGCTTTTGCCCGGGGTGCTCTCCTTGAGCGCGGCCGTCTTGTTGCGCCTGTTCGAGGTGGGCGGGATGCGGGGCGCGGGGCTCTTCGTGCGACTGGCCGCGGTGGCCGCGACGCTGCGGATCTTCGTGACGACCTTGCACGCGCCGCGCCTGGTCAACGAGCCCTACGGCTGGGCGGGACCGATCATCGCCATCGCCTTGGTCTGGGCCGGGTGGTCGCTATGGCGTGCCGCGCGGGCGCGTAGCGTCTCCGGCTTGGCGCGAGCTTTGGCCCAAATGCAGCTCGGGCTGATCGTGGTGACCTTGGTCGCCGCCGCCAACTTCTACGGGCACCGGGCCTTGGCCGATCGTCCGGTGGCGCCGCGCATGGAGCTGCGCTGGGCCCAGTTCGTCGGCGACGAGGCCGTCGCGGCCGCCTTGCACGCCCTGCTCAGTACCTGGGCGGCCTGCTCGGCCTTGGCCTGGCTCACGCGCGCATGGACGCGCGAGCGCATCCCGCTCGCGGATCTCGAGGGCATCGTCCGCTCGCGACCGGGCTGGGCCCTGGCCGCGATGGCCTTGCTCGCTTGGCTCGCCGGCGCACCGCTGACGCCGGGCTTTTCGGCCATGGTGCACACCCTGCACGCCTTGATGGCGCACAGCGAGCTTCGCTGGGTCTTGGTGGCCTGCGCTTTGGGCTGGTTCGCGGCCTTGGCCATCGTGGCGCGCGTGGTGTGGATGGCCTTCGACGACGAAGAGCGCGAGGGCGTGCCCGAGCTTCCGCCGCTGCGCGCACGGGGCCGCGTCGCCCTGGTGCTGGGGCTCGTGGTCTTGGGGACGCTGTGGCCCCGCCTGCCGATGCAGCGCGCCCGCGTCGCCGCGAGCGGGCTGTCCTACGGCATCGTGTCCGAGCGGCGCGCCGAGTGGGTCGGCGAGATGCGTCAGGGCGCCGGACTGACTGGCCTCGAGAGCGGGCCCAAGTCCGGGCCCTAGCGGGTGGCCCGAGGGCGCTCAGCCGAGCAGGCGCGCCAGCGATCCGGCCGCGCCTTGGACGGCGACCAGCTGCGTGTACAAGGCGAGGCCGTTCGGTCCGCCCAGCTCCTCGCCACAGCCCGCGCGACCGGGGCCGCCATGGTTGCAGCGGGGGAAGACCAGGCCGGGGGCGAAGGACGCGTTGGCGATCTTCTCACCGGCCACCACCATGCGGCCGAGGTGCGGGGCGATCTCGGTCACCGCGCCGCGCAAGAACTCGCGGTCGTCGGAGTAGACGGTGCCGACCAAGCTGCCTTGGCCCAAGGCGACGATCTTCGCCGCGCTGGCGAGCTCTCCGTCGTAGGGGAGCAAAGTGGCCACCGGGCCAAAGACCTCGGTGCCGTGAAAGGCCGCGCCGGCGTCGAGCACCGCGTCGGCCTTCGCCTCGAGCAAGATGGGCTCGAAGAAGTAGCCCTTGCCCTCGTCGACGCCGTTGAAGGCCTTGCGCTGGGGATCTCCGCGCAGGATCTTGGCGCTGCTTCCGAGGGTCTCGACCCCGGATCGTGCGTCACGCAGCTGGCTGGCCGTGGCCAGGGGGCCCATGCGGTTGGCCTTTTCGCGCGGGTCGCCGACGTTGGCGGCGCGCTCGTTCAGGCCCTCGACCAGTCGCTCGCGCAGGGCCTCGAGCAAGCCCTCGGGCACCAAGATGCGGCGCGTGGCGGTGCACTTTTGACCGCTCTTTTGCGTGATCTCGGTGAGCGCGTCGCGGACGACCAAGTCGAAGAGCTCGGTGCCGCTTTCGACGTCGGGGCCGATGACCACCGCGTTGAGGCTGTCGGCCTCGACGTTGACGCGCACGCCCTGCTTCACGACGGCGGCGTGGGTGCGGATCTTCGCCCCGGTGTCGGCCGAGCCGGTGAAGGCGACGACGTCTTGGGGGCCGACGTGGTCGAGCAGATCGCCGGCCGGTCCCATGAGCAGGGACAAGACGCCGGGCGGCAAGACTTTGTCTTCGACGAGGATCTCGACGATGCGGTGCGCGACCGTGCTCGTCGAGGTCGCCGGCTTCGAGACGGCGGGCATGCCGGCCAAGATGCTGACGGCGGCCTTGCCGATCATGCCCCAGGCCGGGAAGTTGAAGGCGTTGATGTGGATGGCGACGCCTTGGCGAGCGACGCGAACGTGCTGCGCGCGGATCTTGCCGCCGCTGATCAGCTGCGCCGCTTCGCCCACCGGAAGCCACTTGGCGTCGCCGAGCTCGGCCGCGATCTCGGCGTAGGTGGCGAGCACGGCGGTGGCGCCGTCGATGTCGAACTTGGCGTCGCCGCGGGTGTTGCCGAGGGTCTCGACGGCCAAGCTGATGAGCTCTTCGCGGCGCGCGTAGATGGCCTTGGACATGGCCGTGAGCAGCTCGCC
>JAUIJR010000278.1 GCA_030431075.1 Polyangia bacterium
GGACTCGAAGGTGGGCGACACCTTGGTCTTCGCCGACGACAACGCGACCCCGGCCCTCGAGGGCTTTCAAGACGTCCAACCGATGGTCTTCGCGGGCATCTTCCCGACCGACAACCACCAGTACGAGGACCTGCGCGACGCCCTGGGCAAGCTGAGCTTGTCCGACGCTTCGGTGACCTGGGAGCCCGAGAGCTCCGACGCCCTGGGCTTTGGCTTTCGCCTCGGCTTTTTGGGCCTGCTGCACATGGAGATCATCCAAGAGCGACTCGAGCGCGAGTACGACTTGGACCTGATCACCACCGCGCCTTCGGTGAAGTACCGGGTCACGCGCAAAGACGGCGAGGAGCTCATCGTCGAGAACCCCGCGCGCTTTCCCGAGCTCGGTGACATCGACTTCATCGAAGAGCCGACCATCATGGCCCGCATTCAGGTGCCCGAGGGGCATTTGGGGCCCATCATGCAGCTTTGCCAAGAGCGGCGCGGCATCCAGCGGGACATCAACTATTTGACGAGCTCGCGGGTGCAGGTGACCTACCAGCTGCCCTTGGCCGAGGTCGTCTTCGGCTTTTACGACCGCCTCAAGTCCATCTCCCGCGGCTACGCATCGATGGACTACGACCACGGCGACTACCAGCAAGCGGACCTCGTACGCCTCGACCTGCTCGTCAACCAAGAGAAGGTCGACGCACTCAGCTTGATCACGCACCGCGACAAGTCCTACGCGCGCGGCCGTGACCTGTGCGTGAAGATGAAAGAGGAGATTCCGCGCCAGCAGTTCGAGGTGGCGATCCAAGCCGCGATCGGCACGCGGGTCATCGCGCGTACGACGGTCAAAGCGCTGCGCAAGAACGTCACGGCCAAGTGCTACGGCGGCGACATCTCACGCAAGCGCAAGCTCCTCGAAAAACAAAAGAAGGGCAAAAAGCGGCTCAAGGCGGTGGGTAACGTCGAGATTCCGCAGGGCGCCTTTCATGCCATCTTGAAGCTGGAGGACTGAGTTGCGCGCCGCCCGAGCCTGCGGCCGCAGCCGCCTTGAAACGCCCCGGCCTCGGCTGGGGTCCCATGGGCACGAGGCAAGCGCGTGAGCGGATCTGCGAGCGAGAGTCGAAGTAAGGCCAAGCGCAAACCGGGACAGATCCGGTCGGCGGCCAAGATGCTCGCCAAAGAGGCCCGCAAGATCGTCAAGAAGTACGAGGGGCGACTGGGGCCGCAGCTCTCGGCCTCGTTGCGCGAGCAAAGCGCCCGCCTCGACACCCTGCTGGCCCAAAAGGACTGGGCGGAGCTCGAGCTGGCCTGTGAGGCGCTGGACGAGGAGCTGCACCAAAAGGCGAGCTTTGCCCGCAAGGGGGCCCTGCGCGAGACCCTGGAGAACGTCGGCATCGCCGTGCTCGTCGCTTTGGGGCTGCGCTCTTGTTTCTACGAGCCCTTCAAGATTCCCAGCCCCTCGATGGTGCCGACCCTCGTCCCGGGCGATCACATCTTCGTCAACAAATTCCGCTACGGCATCCAGATCCCCTTCACGACCACGGTGATCGGGGAGGACATGATCAGCGGCATCGAGCGCGGCGAGGTCGTCGTCTTTCGCTACCCCAAAGACGAGAGCCAGGACTACATCAAGCGGGTCATCGGCTTGCCCGGGGACACGGTGCGCGTCGAAGGCGACGCCGTGGCCATCAAGCGCAAGGGCCAAAGCGAGTTCGAGTACCTCGAGCGCAAGAAGCTCGATCGGCCCTGCCCAGACGATTACGATCTCAATGCGACGATCGAGGACTGCGTGCTCTTCGAGGAGACCCTCGACGATCGGACCTACGTGATCCGGATCCGGCTCAGCGCCCAGTCGGCCACCCGCGGTCGGACCCGCACGCTGACGGTCCCCGAAGACGGCCTTTTGGTCATGGGCGACAACCGCCGCGACTCGGAGGATTCGCTGCAGTGGTTCATCAACCGCTCGGCCGTCTACGCCGACGGCGTCGTCACCAACAAAGACCTGCGGGACTTCACCGACGAGCGGGTCTTCGAGAAGGTCGGCGAAGAGCGCCATCACAGCGACCCAGACCGCGACGTGGTCGAGTACATCGCCGAACGCAGCTCGCCTCGCTACGACATCGCGCTGGAGCTGTGGCGAGAGCCCAGCTTGGGGGTCGAGGCGCTCTACGCCGAAGCTGCCCGCGGGGCCGAGGGCGCGACCTTGGCGAGCCTGCTCGAGGCCGGCGACAGCCTCACGGGCCCCGGCGCGCGCAAGCGGATTTCGGGCACCAGCGGACGCGTCGACGCGCTGGCCTACCGCCAAAGCGAAGATGCCTACGACCTGGCCTTTCGCCTCGACGAGTCCGGTGTGGTCGGCCACCTCCGCTGTGGACTCGAGATCTGCGCGACGACCGGCGAGCTGGCCAGCCGCGTGGCCTCGGTGGTCGAAGCCATCGAAGTCGACCCCGAGCGGCCCGCGCGTGAGCTGCTCTCTCGGCCCACGGGCTACCGCTTCGTGCCCAAGTGGTCGGGACGCGACGGCGGCGAGGGGCGCTTCGTGGACACGGTCTTTCGCCGCAGCGGCAGCGAGAACTCGCCAAAGAAGACGGTGCGCTTTCGGGCCTGGCGCGAGCCAGGGGAGGGCGCGGCCTTCGTCGAGGGGGCGGCCAAGCAAGCGCTGGGTCTACGCACCCTCGAGTCCCCTGCGAGCTTCGAAACTGCGCACGCCAAGGTGCAATTTGTCGCGACCGAGTACGGCTACGCGGCGGTCGGTCGCGTCGGCGACGAGGCGCTGGTCTTCGCCCTCGAATGCGGCGGCGCCCACTGTACAAATGAGGCGGGGCTCAAAAAGCTGCTCGAGGACCTCGAGCCGCAGCTCCAGGCCGCCGCCGCCGATGCCTCGGTCTTGTCCCGCGTCTTTGGCCGAGACTTGCTGGGAAGCGGAGACGGCTGGACCCGCGCCAAGCCGATCGCGCCCGAACTCTACGAGTGGGACCGCGTCACCATGCCGGCGCGGGTCCGGGACACGGCCTACAGCTTGCGCGTGGACGTGCAGCACGTGCCCAAAGCCGAGCTCGAGACAGCCATGGCCGCACGTGCCGAAGCACTCGGTGCGGCCCAGGCCGACCCGAAGACCGGCGGCTTGGGCCAGTCGGGTCCTCAAGGGCACATCCGCGTCTTCCAGGACGCCGAGACCGAGGCCATCGTCGAGTTGGTGTGCTCACCGCAGCTTTGCCACGAGCCCGGCATCGTCGATGGGCTGGCCGAGCGCGCCCGCGAAAAGCTCCGGGACGCCAACAACTTCGTGGACCCGGACCACCGCGTCGAGGTGCCCTTTGTGCCCCGTGGCAACGTGAAGGGCCGGGCGGAGCGGATCTGGTTTCCCTTCAACCGCTTTTGGACGAAGCTGGACTGAAAAGCGCAACGAGGGTGCTCGAGGGGGCCGTCTGCGGGATTTTGTACTGGGGGCCCCTCGGCGTCTTCCTGGGCTCTTTTACTTTACATAATATAACTTATCGGTCTTTTATCTGTGGCCGTGTGGGGCCCCCGCCTACAGCGCGCCGTAGCCTCCCACCGCCTCGGCGGCCCAAAATGGAGTTCGCACGGGCCCGCCTGAAAGCCATTTGGGCTGGGCTGCGTTCCGAAGCCCGCAGCCCCGCTGTCCAACCCGAACACGGCTCCGCGTCCCATGCACAAACGACATCTCCCCATCGCCAATCCTTGCCACGAAGACTGGGACGGCATGCACGCCCAAGATGGCGGCCGTCGCTTTTGCGACCAGTGCGACAAGTCCGTGCACGACCTCTCGTCGATGCCCGAGGCTCAGGCCAAGGCCCTGCTCGCGGCCCCTCGCAGCGGCCGGATCTGCATTCGCTACCGCTCCGACAGCCATGGCCGCGTTCGCTTTGCGGATCCGACGGCCCCGGCCCCCATGCCGCGGATCTTCGCCGCGCTTCGAGCCGCCGTCGGTACCGCGGCTGCGGCCATGGCCCTGGCCGGCTGTGCAGATGCCAACCGAGCGCCGGCCGAAGTCACGCCGACGCACTGCAGCTACGAAGTCGGCCCCTTCGGCTACACGCTCGAGCGCGGCGAAGGCAACTGCCCGCCCCTCGAGTCCGTCACCTCCCACCAGGTCGAGGACCCCGAAGTCATGGGCAAGATCGCCATGGACCCCGAGCCCGGTCCCGTCGTCGGCGAGCTCGAGGCCATCGACCCCGAGCCGGTGCCCGAGATGGGGGAAGCCCCCGCCATCGAAGAGGTGGTTCAAGGCCAAGAGGCCGTGCCTGAGCCCCCGACCGAGCCGCAGATCGAACATGAGATCATGGGCGATTGGGCCGGGCCGGAGCCCGGTGTGGATCCCACCGATGTCCCCTGCGAAAAGCCGCCCGCCGAGCCGAGCGACGCACCCGAGCGCTTTTAGCTCGGCTGCACCAGCGGCGCGCCCCAGCCGTCGTAGCTGCCACCACAGGTCTCGGCCATCTCGGTCAGATCGAGCACCACCCCGTGGATGTGGTTGAGGTCGATCGAGTCCTCGCGCACGGCCTGGACGCTCCAGTTCGGGTTGTCCTCGTGGGGCTCACCGACCCCCGCTTCGAAGCCCGCGTCCGCGCAGGCTTTGGCGAAAGCGGTCGCGCTCGCTTGGTCCGGAAAGTAGGCGAAGTGGTCGATGGGCCGAGGCGTGAGCGGGTCGCCGTGTTGCATGAACTGCATGACCACGTTGCGGTCGTTCATCCAGCGTCGCTGCTCGGGCGTCGGGCACAAAAAGCCCAAGAAGTACTCCCACTGCGGGTCCTCTTTACTTCCGATCTGCAGTGAGTCGCGGCGCCCCTCGTCCAAGATTCGGTGCGCAATGGCCCCGAGTTGCTCGCTCAGGTCGCTGGGCCCGTAGTAGTGAAACTGAAAGTAGCCGTGGTTGCGCAGGCGGCCGACCTGCAACAAGCCGATCTCGGCCGCCGCCGCCGTCACGGCGTCCTCAATCTCGGCGAAGGCCTCGGCCTCTTCGCCGGTGCCCATGCCGCTGGGCCCTGCGTCCAGCATGTCGGCGCTCCAGTAGTGCAGCACCCCGAGACCCTCGACCGGCGCGTGCGCCTCCAAAGCCAGGTTCAAGAGAATGGACGCCGGTGCGTCGTCCACGAGTCCGAGATAGGAATCCCACGCTTCAGGAAGTTCGGGCACGGCGCACCATAGCGCGGTGAAAGCTCGGGTCGACCCCCGCTCGAGCTCGCCGCGCGGGTCTTGATTCCCCGACGCGACCCCGCCACACTCCCGTTCCCCACGCTTCCTCGAGGGCCTTTTCGCGCTCTCCCATGCGCCCGTAGCTCAGTTGGATAGAGCACAGGTTTCCTAAACCTGGGGTCGCAGGTTCGATCCCTGCCGGGCGCGCCCTTCCCTACGCTGGATGTGTCGAATCGCGGACCGCGCGATCGCGCGGTTTGAGGCCGGAATCGGCCGCCTAGCCGGCCCTTTTATTGCCTCCAGGTGGGCATTGGACCGCTTTTGGGCGCTGCGGCACTCATGGGCTGCGTGCTTCAGAACCATCCCTGCGAAGACCAGTTCCCCGTTCGCAAGGCCTCGATGATCGCGGCCTTCGAAGACCTCTCGCCACGCGCCCAGCTCGGGGCGCGAAGTGGCATGAGCTTCGGCTTCATGGCGGTCGTGTTGGCGGTCGTGTTTCAGGGGGTGCTCAGTGACACCCCCGATCCCCCGAGCTGGGGACTCGCCGTCGTGATCGGCACCGCGGGCGTGGGCCTGGCCTTGTTCGTGCTCGGACTGCGACCCGTACTACGCGGCAAGACGGCGCGGATCGACGAGCAAGAACGCTACTACCGAGAAGCTGGGATCACCTTGCCGCTCGACGAGGAAAAGCGCGCCGCCTTGCAGCTCGACGGGGTCAACGCCCGTTGGCGTTGGAGCGAGACCCTCGAGGGCTGGCCGGCCCAAGCTCGGCTGCCCGAGAACAGCGCGCCCTTTCACAGCTTCGAGCTGATCACGGTCGACGAGGTCAAAGCGACCTTGGACCAAAACTGGGGCATCGTGTCGCGTGAGGACTTCGAGCGACGGGTGCAGGAACTCTTCGAAGGGCTGCACACCCGCATGTTCGCGGTGGTGATGGCCAGCGAGCAACGAAGCGAGATGGTCCGGCGCCTCGCGTCCTTGACGGGGATCGATGCCGCCGAGATCGAAGGACTCACGCTGCCGAGTCATGGACTGCCGCCGCGCTTGTTGTGGGCTTGGGACCTTTGGCGGGTTCTGCCCATGTGCCGCGACGCCTTCATGGCCAAGCTGTGCAGCGAAGAGGAGGCCTGGCGCCACATTCTCGAGGCGAGCCGTCGCGTGCACGGCCTGTTCGAGGATCTGGCGGCCTATCACCGCAACTTGCGGATCGGCCATGCCTTTTGGTCCAACGAGCTCGCCCGCGTGCAAGAGCGCGCCAAGGTGCTCGCGGCCTACGAACGCGACGAGCCCCCGCGACCGATTCGGCAAGTGGCGTGGAAACGCGAGTCGCCGGACTCGCTGCACCCGGAGCTTTGGGCGCCGATGCTTCCACAAGGGCAGGCGGAGGATCCTGATGAAGGCGTCCCTTCGGGCAACGGCTGGGTGAACTAGACGCCGCATCGACACACTCGCGCGTCGCGCATCGGGATCCGAGTGTGCGGTGGACCACCCCACCCCACTTTGCCCCACCGCGCGGATTGGGACGCGTTGCGGCGACGCGTGTTGTGGATCCAACACATCTTCGGGGAACTCCGAGCGCATCCTCGGAGCAAAGGCCGGATGTGAGCGCTCGTCGTCGCGCGTCCGACACGCGCTGTGGGCTCGATGCAACGGCGACGCGGTGAAGTGTTGCGTCCTTGCATCACTCGCGCGCTGGCGAGCTCGAAGGCGTAGGAAGTTGCGCTGTGATGCGTTTCACCGGGATTTTCGCCCGCGCTCCGGATACTCCCCGCGACTCGAAGGACCAGTTCCCAATGGGTGCCGCCGAAGACCTGACCACATGCGTCGAGATGCTCCCCCGCGTCTCGAGAACCTTCGCTCTCTCCATCGAGGCTCTCCCGCAGGACCTTCGTGAGGCCGTGCGGGTGGCCTATTTGCTGTGCCGCATCGTCGACACCATCGAGGACGCACGCCGCTTGCCCGAGGGGCGACGCGAGCAGCTCTTCGACGCCTTCGACGACCTGATGGGCGGCGTGCTCGACGACACGGCGGCCCTCAGCGCCCATGTGCGCGACTTCGAGGGCCAGGTCTCCGAGGCCGACGTCGAACTCATCGGCCACTGCGGCGCGGTCTTTCGTCGCTACTGGGCCTTGA
>JAUIJR010000279.1 GCA_030431075.1 Polyangia bacterium
GTGCTCGATGTCGGCTTCGCGGACGATGCGTTCGGTCCGCATCATCTCTTGGACTTGGTAGCGGACCGTCTCGCGGTTCTCGAACAAGAAGGTGAAGTACTCGCCGACCGTGTAGCGACGCAGCCCTTTGACCTCGAGTACCCGCTTGCGGGTCTCGGGGCGGCTGTCGTTGTAGGTCTGGTAGTCGACGATTTCGCTGCGTTCGACGGCTTTCATGGTCCTGGCTCGTTGGGGATCAGTCTTCGGAGGCGGGCGGCAGGGCTTTGGCGAAGCCGCCGGGTTCGTAGGCGCGCGCCAGGATGCTCATGGGGTGCATCGGCTTCACGCCCGCGTGTTGTTCGAACTGGATGGCGGCCAAGGGGCAGTCCGTGGCCCAGATCTCGTTGTTCTCGGCGTCGGCGGACTTCATGCCCTCGAAGGCTTTTTTGCCGATGCGCGCCGCGGGTACGAAGCCCTCGGTCTTCATCGCGTAGGTGCCGTCGTGGCCGCAGCACTCGATCACCGAGCCGGGTTTCACGCCGGGGATCTTGCGCAGCAGGTCGCGGCCCTTGAAGCCCTTTTGCTGGGCGCGCAGGTGGCAAGGCGCGTGGTAGGCCAGCTGCTCGCCGGGGGCCGACTTGAACTCGGTGTTGAAGCGCTCTTCTTTGCGGATGCTCCACAAGAACTCGCCCGGGTCGCGCACGGCCTCGGCGAGCTTTTGGGCGCGCTCTTTGTCCTCGGGGGCGACCAACTCCGGGTACTCGAGGCGCAGCATCATCGCGCAGGTGGGGTTGATGGCGACGACCTTGGCTCCGGCGTCCACGTGGGGCTCGAGCAGGTCGAGGTTGCGCTTGGCCTTTTGGCGAAAGCCCTCGAGATCGCCGGACTCCCACTTGGGCATGCCGCAGCAGTTCAGGCCCTTTTGGCAGGCCACGTCGACGCCGTTTTTGGTGAGGACCGCGACCGTGTCTTTGCCGACCTGGGGCTCGTTGTGGTCGACGTAGCAGGTCTGGAAGAGGACGACCTCGCTGCCCGGTTTTTTGTCGGTGAGGCCGGCGCCCTTGGCCCAGGTCTCGAAGGTCGAGCTGGCAAACTCGGGCAGGAGTTTGTCGCGGTGGATGCCGACGACCTTCTCCATGAACCAGCGGTGCACGCTGACCTTGTTGGCCACGTTCGCCAGGCCCAAGCTCGCGCGGGCGAACTTGGCCGTGCGATCGGGGTCGCCGAGGACCTTGTCGCGGAAGCTGGTGCCCTCGGCGCGAGCGCGCTGTGCCTTGAAGCGGTGCACCAGCTTGGGGAAGTCGAGCTTGAACTCATGCTTGGCCCGCGGCGTGTAGGGGCACTCGACCTCGCAGAGCTTGCACTGAAAGCAGGCGTCCATGACCTTGGCCGTCTCGCCGGCCGAGATCTTGGTGACGTCGCCGTCGTACTTGTCGTCGATCAGATCGAAGAGGGTGGGGAAGCTGTCGCAGTACTTGAAGCACATGCGGCAGCCGTGACAGACCTCGAAGACGCGCTCGATCTCACCGTCGAGGGCCTTTGCGTCCCAGTACTTGGCCTCGTTGGGATCGTAGGAGAGGCCCTCGGTCGGCTGGTAGGAGATGTTTTTGTTGGCCATGGACCTGGATCGAGAGACGAGAAGGGCGGCCACCGCACGATGACCGCCCTTCGAGCGCGTGCACGTGCACGCAAGCTACGGGGCACAGCCCCGCGCGTGGCTCAGTCGAGGTCGTCGAGCAGGGCCTGGAAGCGGCCGGCGTGGGACTTCTCGGCCTTGGCCAGCGTCTCGAACCAGTCGGCGATCTCGCCGAAGCCCTCGTCGCGGGCGGTCTTGGCCATGCCCGGGTACATGTCGGTGTACTCGTGGGTCTCGCCGGCGACGGCGGCGGCCAAGTTGGAGCGGGTGTCGCCGATGGGGAGGCCGGTGGCGGGGTCGCCGACCGACTTCATGTAGTCGAGGTGGCCGTGCGCGTGTCCGGTCTCGCCCTCGGCGGTCTCGCGGAAGTTGCCGGCGATCTCGGGGTAGCCCTCCACGTCGGCGAGCTTGGCGAAGTAGAGGTAGCGGCGGTTCGCTTGGGACTCGCCCGCGAACGCGGCCTTGAGGTTCTCGTGGGTCTGGGTGCCTTTGAGGTCTGCCATGGTGTTCCTTGCTGTTTCGCGGGCGGCACCCGGAATTGGGCGCGCCTCGCGGCTGAGGAGGCTGATCTAACACGGGGCGGAGGCCGGAAAAAGGGCCGCCGGGGCCGCCGGGGGATCATGCGGCGAGAGCCAGCGAGCCCGGCGTAGGGGCCCGGCCTAGGGCCCCGCGCAACCCCTTTCGCGGGGTGGGGCGCGTTGCACCGCGAAGGCGGGACGGGTAGTGATCACGCCGGACGCAACGCCATGAGCATCGAGACCGGATCCACCGCCCCCGACTTCACCCTCTTCGACACCAAGCGCGAGCAGGTCACGCTCTCGAGCTTCGCCGGCAAGAACAACGTCGTCGTCGCCTTCTTTCCCGCCGCCTTCACCGGCGTGTGTGAGAAGGAACTGTGCACCTTCCGCGATGCGCTCGCCGACCTCAACGATCTCGACGCGACCGTGCTCGGCATCAGCGTCGACGCGCCCTTCGCCAACGCCGCCTTCGCCGAGAAAAACGGCGTGAACTTCCCCGTGCTCAGCGACTACGAGCGCAAGGCGACCCAGGCCTATGGCGTCGCGCTCGACGACTTCGCGGGCATGCCGGGCTACACCGCGTCGAAGCGCGCCGTGTTCATCGTCGACAAGGCGGGCAAGGTCGCCTACGCGTGGGTTGGCCCGAACCCCGGCGTCGAGCCCGACTACGACGCGGTCAAGAGCGCCCTGTCCGGCCTCCAGTGATCACCGCGTGATCGCGCGGCGCGGTGAAGCCAGCCCGTGCCGCGCAAAGTCAGTCGCTCGCCCATTCGTGGGCCTTGGCCGCCAGTGCCCCGTATCGCTTGCACGCGTTTCAGATTCGAACGAGACTCGTCACGTGAGCGACTCGGCGCAGATGCGCGCGCGCATGATGCAGCTGACCCTCAAGGCGATCGACGCCTTGCCGGCAGCGCAGCGCGAGGCGATCGATGCGCGCATCCCGAGTGAAGTGCGCCGAAGTATCGAAGAGGCCTCGCGCCTGGGCTGGCTGGACTACACGCTGCAACGAGAGCTCAACACGGCGACCTTGTCGGTGCTCGGAGAGGAGAGCTTCGAGGCCTTTTGGCTGGAGACCAGCACGCAGATGGCCGCGTCGGGCGCCCTCGCCGGTCTCGCCCAGGGGGCGATGCGCGTGCTCGGCGTTTCGCCCCTGGCCTTGTACAAGATGTTCCCGCGGGGCTGGAACCACACCTCGCGCAACATGGGGAGTCCCGAGGTCGAGTTCGGGGACGACGAGCACAGTGTGACGATCCGCTTCGTCGAGCTCCCGCCGATCTTGGCGCTCAGTCGAGCGTGGGCCATCTCGAATCGCGCCAGCGTGCGCGTCATGCTGCGCCTGACCGGTCGCGACGGCGCGGTCGAGATGGACGATAGCCGCAAAGAAGAGGGCATCATCGTCTTCAAGATCGTCTGGTCGCCGGACGCCTGAGTTTGCACCGAGCCGTCTTGCGAGTCGGACACATCCAAAGGAAGATGGCCCCGTGAGTGACACCCCGCGCATGCGCGCTCGCATGCTGATGCTCACCCTCGATCACATCGATCGTCTACCGACGGACGACGTCAAGCGGGTGCGCGGCATCATCTCGCCGTCGACCTTGCGCACGATCGAGGGGGCGTCTCGACTGGCCTGGCTGGACACGAGCTTGCAAGTCGAGCTCAACGACGCCTTGCTCGAGGTGCTCGGCGAGTCGCGCTACCACGACTTTTGGGCGGCGGCCGGCCTCGAGATGGCCAACAGCGGCGCGCTCGCGGGTCTGGCCCAAGGGGCGATGCGTCTGCTCGGCGTGTCGCCGCAGGGTCTTTACAAGATGCTCCCGCGCGCGGCGGGCCACGTCGGCCAAGCGATGGGCGAGGTGAGCGTCGAGGCCGGCGACGACGGCCACAGCATGCACATCGTGTACACCGGGCTTCCGCCGCAGCTGTGCAAGAGCCCGAGCTGGGCCCTGTCTTCGCGGGCCACGCTCGGGGTTCCCTTGCGCTTGTTGGAGCGCGAGGGCGAAGTCGAGATGGACGCGAGCCGGCTCGCCGAGGGTGAGGTAGCCTTCGTGGTGCGGTGGCCAGCCAAGTGATCGAGCGAAGGTCCTTGCGAGGGACGACTCCGATCGTGATCCTCGCCGTAGGGGTCCTGATCGCGTGCAAGCGCGACCCGGTGCCGACCAACACGCCCGGCCCCAGCGCCTCGGTGCGCGAGCCCCCGCCGGATCTGCCCTTCGCCGACGTGAGCGAGGGCCCGCGCGAAGGCGGGACCGCAGGCGAGGTCACGCCCGGACCGCCGACGCCGGCCGAGGATCTCGATCGGCCCTTGGACGAAGCCGTCACCGACGTCGACGCGGCCAAGCGTGCGCTCGCGCAGATCTGGCCCGACCTCGAGGTCAGCTGCTGGTCGATCGAGGGCTGCTTTGGGCGGGCCGAGCTCGA
Source organism: Polyangia bacterium (assembly GCA_030431075.1). Lineage (GTDB taxonomy): Bacteria > Myxococcota_A > Polyangia > Nannocystales > Nannocystaceae > JAUIJR01. Next base: position 4,552 of record JAUIJR010000279.1, read on the forward strand.
CGGCGACGGCGAGCTCGATGCGGCGGTGATGGTCCGCGAAAGCTGCGCGCAGATGCCTTGCCCGGTGGGCATGGTGATCTTCTCCTCTCGTGGCCGCCACCTGCGTCTCGGCGCGGGACAGGGCCGACGGATGCCCCGGCTCGACTGGGAACAGGGCGCCGCGGGCGTCGTGTTCACGCCCGACGGCGAGGTCCAGCTCGACGCCGACTGGTCGAGCTACCAGGCGGTCGAACTCTCTCCTACGCTGGCGCCGAGCGCCTGCGCCGATGCCCTGGCCTTGGGTCACGATGCCCTCGTGTACAGCGGAAGCGACGCCGCCGAGGCCGTCATCTGGCACGACGAGGGCTGGTACAGCGTCGACTGCGGCTACTAGTTCAACGGCGTCCGAAGGGCGCCAGCGGGCCTTTGGCGCCGGATTTCGATCTTTTTTCGAGGCGCGCCGATTTTTTCCCAACCCAGATCCCGAGCTCGTGGATATAGGCCCACGTGATGCGCGAAGCCGTCACTTCCGACCGCGCCCCCAACGGCTGGCCCAAGGCCCGCCTCGAGGGCTTTCGTGCGGGGGAAGAGGCCGCCTTGGCCTGGGTCTACCGCGAGCACATCGGCGCGCTGGCGGCCTTTTTGCGCCGTGGCTTCAGCTTCGACTCGCGCGGCCGGGCGATGCGCTTTTCGGGCTTCGACTCGCGCTTCGAGCTCCACGACGCCTTGCAAGAGACCTTTCGCCGGGCCTTCGAGTCGCGGGCGCGTCGCAGCTACGACGGCCTGCGCCCCTATGGGCCCTGGCTGTCGACGATCGCGCGCAACGTGGTGCTGCGCGAGTTTCGGCGGCGTGAGCGTCTCTTCGTCGAGCTCGACGGGGCTGCGCTCGAAGCGGGCGCCGAGGGCGAGCCCGCGGCCGAGAACCCCGAGCGCGCATTGGACCGTGAGCGCGTGCGCAAGCTGGTCCGCGAGTTTCTCGAGACCCTCGCGCCCGAGGAGCGCGGGCTGCTCGAGCTGCGCTTCGTCGAGGGCGTGGCCCAGCGCGAGGCGGCCGAGCGCCTGGGCTTGGGACGGCAGCGCCTGCGCACCCGCGAGGCCAAGCTGCGCGAGCGGCTGATCCGATTTTTGGGCGCGCGGGGCGAGTCGCAGCGTGGGGCGCAGCCGGGGTCGACCACCGGCGCGCTGCTTTGGTTGGCGCTCCTGCCCCTGGTGGCCGAAGAACTCGCGCGCGCCGGCGCTTCGCTTCGCCTCGAGCCGGCGATGGCCACGGGAGGTCGCCGATGAGCGTCGATCTCGAGCTCGAGCGCAGCTTGCTCGGCGAAGGGGGCCCCAGCTTGCGCACGCAGGTGCGCGAGCGTCTGCGTCACGACGCCCAAGCGCGGCAGGTCTACGACGACTATTTCACGGCCCTCGAGCTGCTCGAGCAGGGGAGCTCGGCGAAGGCGGCGTCGCCCGAGGAGGCGCACTTTTCCCTCTCCGCCGAAGAGCAAGAGTGGCTGGCCGAAGGCTTTTTTCAGGCGCGTGCACGGGTCACCGACCCTGCGCCGCGCGTCGCCTGGCGCAGCTGGTTGCCCTGGGTCTTTGCGGCCGCGGCGACCTTCTTGTTGGTGGCGGTGTGGCAGTGGGGCCGCGCGCGAGGGGAGGGCGCCGTCGAAGACCGAGTCGCCGTCGCGCCTCCGCTGGCCACGGCCACGGGACCCGGCGCGGGCTTGGTCGCGCGCGGTCGCGGACGCCAAGCCGAGCTCGAGTTCGAGATCTTTTGCGGCCCCGAGCTCGCCCCCGTCAACGACGGCCGCTGCGCGCTCGACGAGGAGATGAACATCGCCGCGCGGGCCACCGGTTCACGTGACTACGAGGGGGCGCGCAGCTTGACCCTCTTCGGCGTCGATGAAGCGGGGCGCGTGCAGTACTACCTGCCGACCCCGGTGGACGCCGCCGGTCTCGCCCTGCCCGCGGGCGCGTGGGAGATGCCGGAGCACGCCGTGCGCTTGGAGGTGAACCATCGCGCCGGGCAGCTGCGGATCTTCGGCCTGCTCGCGCCGCGGACCGCTCGCGTGGAGGAGGTCGACGCGATGGCCGAACTCTTGCGCGAGGCTCCCGACGCGCCGTCCGCGGCGGGTACGTGGATCGACCTCATCGCAAGGCGTGACGCGGAACTCGCCGCGCAGCTTTGCCCCGAATCCCAGGCCTGCGAGGCCGTCTACACCGAGCTTCGACTCGACCCCAAGGCTCAACCATGAAGACAAAGCGCCGACTTCGATCCTCCCTCATCGTCTCGACCCTCGCGGCGAGCCTCGGCTTGGCGTCGGGCGTGGCCCGGGCCTCGGGGCCCGAGACCCAGCCAGATACCAAGTCGGACGGGCCCGCGGAGGCGGCCCCGATGCGCTTCGCCTTGGTCGTCGGCAGCAACGCGACCTTGGACGACGGCCAACGGCCGCTGCGCTTCGCCGACGATGACGCCGCGCGCATGGCCGAGCTCTTGCGCGAAGCGGGGGCGACGGTCGAGCTGCTGACGACCTTCGACACCGAGAGCCAGGCACGCTTCGGGGCCGAGGTGCGTCGGGCCAAGCGTCCGCGCAAAAAGGAACTCGAGGCGGCGATGAAGCGCATCGCGGGGGAGATCGCCAAGGCCCAAAAGGCCGGCCGTCGTACCGAGTTCACCTTCTACTACTCCGGGCACGGCGACGTCGGCGGGGACGGACGCAGCTACCTGACCTTGGAAGACGGGCCCTTGACCCGCCA
>JAUIJR010000280.1 GCA_030431075.1 Polyangia bacterium
GGCCTTCGGCGGGGAAGTCGGCGGGCAAGGTGACGACCTCGACGTGACCGAGGCCGCCGAGCAGGGCGTCGACGGCCGGATTCGAGGGCGCGGGGTTCGAGGGCGAAGAGGCGGCGGGGTGACCGGCCATTGCGAAGTTCGCATGGGGGTGGGGACGCATGAGCTCGAGCACGGCGTCTGCGCCGGCGCGGGCGTGACCGTCGAGGTCGCCGCAGTCGCGCCACAAGCTCGGCAGCATCGAGAGCACCACGACGGCGAGCAAGATCACTCCGCCCCGGCTGACCGCGAGGGCTTGGGTCAAGCTCAGCATCAGGACCAAGCCGACCGTCAGCACGGCCAGGCGGACCACCACGACGAAGGCGCGGCGTGAGGCGCCGCTGAGGTCCGGGCCGCGGCTACTCGCCTGTCCCAAGACAAGCTCGGCCAGCTGCCGGGCCAGCCGCCCCGTGCTGCGGACCGCCCCGACCACGAAGGGCAGACTGGCGAGCAAGACCATGCCTTCGTGCAAGAGCGCGGCCCAGCGCGTGTTCAGGCCCAGCTGCTCGGTAGCGAAGCTCTCGAGCCATGGGTGCAAGGCCCACTCGGCGACGGCGATGCCGGCCAGCGCGACGAGGTCGAGGACCAAGACGGCCACCGTTTTGCGCACGCCAGTGCGGCGGCCGGGGCTGCGCTCGCGCAGGGTCTCGATCCACGACTCGTAAAGGGACAAGGCCGTGCGGATCCGGGCCGGCACGAGCTGGGCCAGACCCCCGGCCGCGCCGCGCCGACGGGAGAAGGCGAAGGGCGAGACCAAGGAGGTGAGGACCGCGGCCGCCACCAAGCAGGGCAAGACCCAGGCCGGCAAGACCCCACCGGTGGTGCCCACGGCGGCCAAGATGAAGCCGAACTCGCCGATCTGGCCCAAGGCGAGGCCCGCCATGATCGATCGGCGCAGCCCCGAGCCGCTGAGGACCCCGCCGATCGTGACGAAGAGGAGCTGCCCCACGCTGATGGCCAGGCACAAGGCAAGCGTGAACCAGGGGTTGGCGGCCACGGCCGCGGGGTCGAAGGTCATCCCCACCGAGACGAAGAAGACCGCGACGAAGAGGTGCTGCACCGGCTGCACTTGGCGCTCGTAGCGGTGTCCCAAGCCCGACTCGGCGACCAAGACCCCGGCCGCGAAGGCCCCCAAGGCGCCGGAGTAGCCCAGCTCCACGGCCAGGAGTCCGAGCCCGAAGCAAAGCCCCAAGGCGAAGACGGTGCGGGTCTCGGCCGAGCTTTGGGCCTCGACGAAGGCGACCACGCGCGGCACCACCCACAAGCCGGCGACCACCAAGCTGACCAAAAACAAGCTCAGCTGGGCCAAGGTACGGGCGATGGCGCTCGCTTCGAGACCCGCGCCGGCCGCGACCGCGCCCATCAAGGTGAGCAGCACGATGGCCACGACGTCTTGGAGCACCAAGGTGCTCAGCACGAGCTCGCGCAGATCGTCCTCGGGTGGATCCCGCTCGAACATGCGGCTGACCACCATGGTGCTGGAGATGGCGATGCACGCGCCCACAAAGGCCGCCTCGACGCCCGCCATGCCGAAGGCGCGCGCGACCACGAAGCCCAGCCAGCCCATCAAGGCGACCTCGACGAGGGCGACGCCGCCGGCCGTGGGCAGGCCGCGGACGAACTTGCCCAGCGTGAACTCGAGCCCCACGCAGAACATGACCAGCACCACGCCGAACTCGGACAAGGCGTGCACCCGCTCCGGATCCGCGAACACCGGGATGGGCGTGTGGGGGCCGATGATCACGCCGGCCAGCAGGTAGCCGAACAGCGGCGGCAAGCGCAGCGGCCGACACAAGATCGAGGCCAGGGCCGCAAAGACCAAGACCAGCGAAAAGTCGCCGAAGAAGTTGTGGGCCAGGTTCGTGTCGGCCGTGGCAGCGGAGAGGAGCAAGGCGGGAGATCGGCAGCGTCAAACGCTGCCCTGGCCAGGGTGTTCCCCCCGGGGTCTCACGGCAAGCGGGGATCCGCGGGCGTTTTCAATCGGCGGGGGGGTCGTCAGCCGCGGGGGCCTCGTCTGCGGCGGGGGCGGCCACGGGCACTTCTTCTGGGTCGAGGCGGCGATCGAGCTCGACCCCCCGAGAGGTGAAGGTGACGTAGCCGCTGCCGAAGTTCCCCAGCATGACGGTTTCGGTGAGCAGGGCGTGCGCATCCGAGGGGCCTTCCCAGTGCACCAGGAAGTTGGCGCCCGAACCGCCCGCCTCGTCGACGGTCTCGACATGAAACTCGGCCGTCTCCAGGGGCGCGAGTTCGCGCGGGGCCTCGAGGTAGCGACGCACGCGGTGGCCCGAGGTGTCGTAGTAGTCGACGTGGGTCAGCTCGACGGTCGCGCTCGAGTCGACGTTGCGCACGCTCAAGAGCACCGACAAGAGGGTCTTGCGGTCGCTTTTGGGGTCGCGCGGGAAGTGGGAGTAGGCGGGCACGTAGACCGTGCGCAGTCGCGTCGCACCGGCGGCCGGGGCCTCGGCCGGCGGATCGGGTACGGGCGCCGGCGGGGCGGCCACCACGGGAGCCTCGGCCGGCGGGTCGTCACAAGCGGCAAGGCCCACTCCGACGAGCAGCAAGGCGAGGGCGAAGGGGCGAGCTCGGTTGGGGCGGGGCACGGGGACGGGCCCACCATAGCGCGTCTGTTTGGCCGGCGCCGGGGGCTTTAGCCGGCGTCGCCAAAGTGTTGGGCGATCACCCGCCAGTACAAGTCGTGCTCGGCCGCTTGCACCCGCCGCTCGAGGGAGGCGATGTCGTCGTCGGCGAGCACGGGGACCGGCGTGTGCCCCAAGATCGGACCCTCGTCGTAGTCGCCGGTCACCACGTGCACCGTGGGCCCGGCCAGATCGACGCCGCTTTCGAGCACGGCCGCGTGCACGTGCTGGCCGAACATGCCGTGGCCGCCAAAGCGGGGCAGGGGCCCCGGGTGCACATTGAGGATGCGCCCAGGGTAGGCCTCGATCAGCGCGTCGGGGATCCGCTTCATGTAGCCGGCCAAGACGACCAGGTCGATCGCGTGGGCCCGCAGCGCCTCGAGCATCGCCGCGTCGGGGTCGGCGTGGGTCTTGCCGCTGAGGTGCAGCCAGGCGAGGCCCTCGGCGCGTGCGTACTCGAGCGCGCCCGACTTCGAGTTGTTCGAGAGCACCAAAGCCAAGCGCGCCGGCAAGTCGCCGCGTCGCTGCGCGGCGTGAAGGGCCCGGAGGTTCGAGCCGCGGCCCGAGGCGAAGACGGCGAAGTTCATGGGCTCGCCTCCTCGGAGGGAGGGGGTGTCCCCGGCGGTGGGGCGGCCTCGAATTGGGCCGTCTGGGGCTCGAGCTTGGGCTCGACGCCCGGCAGGTGGAAGTCGTTGCGGTACCACATGCCGTCAGGCATGTAGCGGTAGCCGTAGCTGGCGATCCGCTTCATGTCCTCGTGGGTCGCGCTGTACAAGTCGATCACGAGGTGAGGTCGCAGCTCGCCGATGCTGTGCCGGTAGTCCCACTTGTTGTGCCCCGCGTAGCCGTGGTGCGGCACGGTGCGGGCGATGGTGCGGTCGGACTTGCCGAGCAAGTCGATCGAGGGCAAGCCCGAAAAGTAGGGCACGGCGCCCGCCCACACCACGGCCACGGTGGTGTCCGGCGGGGCATGATCGCGCAAGGCGATGGCCGTGCGGATCTTGGGCCACAACATCGACTCGCAGTGGTCGAAGTCGGCCCACTTGTCGAAGGCGCGCCCCGAGGTCAGCCAAAAGGCGATGAAGGCGACCGTGATCGTCGTCGCCGTGGCCAAGCGGCGCGAGGCGTGCTGGGCCAGCAGCTCCCAGCCCTCGGCGAAGCCGACCACCACCAGGCACATGGCCAGCGGCATCACGGTGGCGAACTGGCGGTTGGCGAAGTTGGGCTCTTCCCAGGTGTCGCCGCCGATCCACATCACGAAGAGCCACTGCGCGGCCAAGATCCAGACCAAGCTGCGCCGCTGCGGTCTTTGTTCGCTCGGGCCGGCGAAGGCGAGGGCGAAGGGCATCACCAAGACCGCGAGGTGCGACTGCAGGGTCTGCCAGGTCGCGTCGAAGCCCTGCGAGATGCGGGTGCCCAAGTCCACGCCGGTCCCCTTGAGCACGAAGGTGTTCGGCACCCACTCGCCGTAGTAGCTCAGGCGCCAGGCGGTCGACGCGACCAAAAAAAGCGCGCAGGGCAGGGCCACCCACAACCACACGCGGCGGCGCTCGACCGGGGCCCCCGCGCGCCACAAGAGGTGCAAGCCCAGCGCGCCAAAGAGCACGGCGGCGTCGAGGCGCAAGAACAAGGCGATGACCCCGAGCGCGCCGATCCAGCCCAAGCGCAGTTTTTCGGGGTCGCGCTCCAAGGTGAAGTAGGCGGCGGGGGTGATGCACGCGGCCAAGGCGGCGACCTCGAAGCCATGCACCGACCAGCGCGCCGTCGGCCAATAAAAGGCGGCCGCGGCCAGGCCCCCGACCACGAGCCAGGGTCGACCGGGGCGCAGTCGCCCCACGACCTTCGCCGCGAACACGGCGCTCACCCCCAAGCAGGCGGTCGAGCTGAAGACCACCCACAGCGCGGCGTGCGAGGCGGGGATGCCGATCGCGTGGCCCACCGCCATCCACAGGGTCCACAAGAGGTTCGAGATGCCCTCGACGGGTTCTTGGCCGGCGTTCCACACCAGGCCGTGGCCCTCGGCCAGGTTCTTGGCGTAGCGCAAGCTGATCAGCTGGTCGTCGGCCAGCGCGTAAAGGCGCTCGCCGTTCACGTCGCAGCCCAGGCGCGTACCCGCCCAGATCCACCACGCGCTCGCGGCGGCCAGCGTCACCAGCGCGACCACGCGCGAGCGCCCTTCGAGCATGGCCGCGAATATACCCTTTGCGGCGTCCTTGGGCGTGTCCACGCGAGCGCGAGGGCGCTTCGCCAGCTCGCGGCAGACGGCGCCGACGAGCGCGTATACTCCCGCGCCATGTCCACAAACGCGCGAGCCCCAGGCCTCGAGGCCGGAGCGCCGATCCGCAGCACCACCGTCGTGTGCGTCCGCAAGGGCAACCAGGTCGCCTTGGGCGCCGACGGGCAGGTCTCGATGGGCAATACGATCATGAAAGGCGGGGCCCAAAAGGTCCGCCGACTGGCCAAGGGCAAGATCTTGGCGGGCTTCGCCGGTTCAGCTGCCGATGGTCTGACCCTATGCGACTTGCTCGAGGCCAAGCTCGAGTCGGTGGGCGGCAACTTCACCCGCGCCTGCGTCGAGCTGGCCAAAGACTGGCGCATGGACCGTCGCTACCGACGGCTCGAGGCCCTGATGATCGTCGCCGACGAGGAGCGCAGCTTGCTCTTGTCGGGGACCGGCGACGTGATCGAAGCCGACGACGGCATCTTGGCCATCGGCTCGGGAGGCAACTACGCCCTCGCGGCTGCGCGCGCCTTGCTGGCCCACAGCGAGCTCGACGCCGAGAACATGGTCAAAAAGTCGCTCGAGATCGCCGGGGACATCTGCGTGTTCACCAACCAAAACCACAACATCCTGACCCTCGAGGTGGCTCGATGAGTGACGCCAAGCCCGAGAGCAGCCCTCAAAGCGGCGCGCCCGATGGCGCGAGCCTGACCCCGCGCCGTGTGGTCGAGATCCTCGACCGCTTCGTGATCGGCCAGCACAACGCCAAGCGGGCGGTGGCCATCGCCTTGCGCAATCGCTGGCGTCGCCAAAACGTCGAGCCCGGCCTGCGCGAGGAGATCAGCCCCAAGAACATAATCATGATCGGGCCGACCGGCGTCGGAAAGACCGAGATCGCCCGGCGCCTGGCCAAGCTCAGCGGGGCGCCCTTCGTGAAGATCGAGGTCAGCAAGTTCACCGAGGTCGGCTACGTGGGCCGCGACGTGGACTCGGTGGTCCGCGACCTGGTCGAAAACTCGATCCAGATGGTGCGCGAGGAGTTCGAGCGCGAGGTGATGCACGACGCGCACCGCGCGGCCCAAGAGCGCATCTTGGACCTGCTCTTGCCCCCGGCGACCACCACGGCCAAAGGCCCCGGCAGCACCCACGCCTTCACGGCCCGCGCGGGCGACCCCCCGTCCGAGCCCACCAACAAGGCCTCGCGCGACAAGCTGCGCGAGCTGCTCGAGAAGGGAAAGCTCGACGATCGCGAGGTCGAGATCGAAGTCGAAGACGACGCCGGCGGTCTGGGCATCTCGGTGGTGCCCGGCATGGGTGGCAACCTGGGCGACCAGATCAGCCAGCAGCTCAAGGACGCCTTCGGCGGCCTGGGTCGCCGCAAGACGCAGCGCAAGGTCAAGGTGGGCGAGGCCCTCGAGATCCTCGCGCACGAAGAAGCCCGCCGCATGGTCGACGAGCAGCGGGTCCGCAAAGAGGCCATCTTTCGCGCCGAGCAGCTCGGCGTGGTCTTCTTGGACGAGATCGACAAGATCTGCGGCAGCGAGAACATGCGCGGCGCCGAGGTCTCGCGCGAAGGGGTGCAGCGCGACTTGTTGCCCCTGGTCGAGGGCACGACCGTCAACACCAAGTACGGCAACCTCAAGACCGACCACATCTTGTTCATCGCGGCCGGCGCCTTTCACCTGGCCAAGGTCAGCGAGCTCATCCCCGAGCTCCAAGGCCGCTTCCCGATCCGCGTGACCTTGGACTCCCTGGGCAAAAAGGAGTTCGTCCGCATCCTCAAAGAGACGGACAACTCGCTCATCAAGCAGTACGCGGCGCTGATGCGCACCGAGGGCATCGAGCTCGCCTTCGACGACGGCGCCATCGAGACCATCGCCGACGTCGCCGCCCGCGCGAACACCAGTCTCGAGAACATCGGCGCTCGCCGCCTGCACACCGTGCTCGAGCGCGTCCTCGACGAGCTGAGCTTCGAAGCCTCGGAGATCGGGACGGCGACCATCCCCATCACCCAAAGCTACGTGCAAGCGAGGGTGGGGGACTTGCTCGAGAACGAGGACGTCTCGCGGCACATCTTGTAGCGCGCTTTCTTTCGGGGGAGGGTCTCACCCGCCGGGAATGGCGCAGCCCTCGTCATCGCAACCGGCCCGCGCAGCATCGTCGCCTTTGTCGGTAGCTCCGTCGACGCCTCCCCCCCTCGGTGACTCATCGATGAGGGCCTGGATGGCCGCGCCGACCTCCATATCCTCGGGTCGCCCAAAGACCTGCGCACGGCGCCGGCCCTCGCGATCGATGAGCACCAAGGTCGGCGTTCCGCGCATCTCGTAGCGGGCCATCGTCATGGGGATGTCGCTCTCCCCGGGGGTGTCGA
>JAUIJR010000281.1 GCA_030431075.1 Polyangia bacterium
CCTCCGAGCGCGAGTCGCAGTTCGATTTTACCCACCCCTATGAGACCAGCGGTCTCGGGGTGGCCATCGCGCAGCGGCCGGTCAACTTGTGGTCGGGGCTTTGGGCCACCTTGAGCTCGCGCGCCTTCTTGCAGCTGCTCGTCGCGCTCGGTGTTTTGCAGCTCTTGGTGGGGACGGCGATGTGGTGGCTCGAGCGCAAACATCCCGAGCGCGACTTCGAAAGTGAGCCCGCGCGGGGCATCGCGGGCGGATTTTGGTGGGCCGTCGTCACCATGACGACCGTGGGCTACGGCGACAAGACCCCGCACACCGGCGCCGGGCGCGTGCTGGCGCTGGGATGGATGATCCTCTCGATCCTCTTGATCTCGACCTTCACGGCGACCGTCGCGTCGACCCATACCGTCGAGCGACTGCATGCCGACATCCGAAGCCCTCAAGACTTGGTGCGCTTGCGCGTCGGCACCGTGCGTAGCTCTACGAGCGAAGCTTGGCTACGCGACGCGCGGATGGACTACCGCGACTTCGTCGATGGACAGACGGGCTTGCTCGCCTTGGAGGCTGGAGAGATCGATGCGCTCATCTACGACCGGCCGCTGCTCTTACATTTGATGTCGCAGCAGCCCGCGGGCAGTCTCGAGGGCATCGAGGTGCTCGACATGACCTGGCTTCGCCAGGACTACGCCATCGGTGTACCCACGGGCAGTCCGCTGCGCGAGCGGATCAACAAGGTGCTTCCCGAGATCCTGCGCGGCGGGGTCGCAGGCGGCTGATCTCTCCAGCTCAGGCGTTGGCCTTGGCCAGGCGTCGGCGCACGACCAGCGCCCAGGGGATGCCGAGCAGATAGGAGGCGAGGCCGTAACCCAAGATGGCGATGGTGGTGAGGTCGCCAAAGAATGTCGTCGAGAGCAAGAGGGCCATGGCCAAGTTGCGCACGCCGGTGGTCAAGGACATGGCCGCGCGCTCGCGGGCGTCGCCGGGCAGGGCGTAGGGCACGATCAAGGTGGCGAGAACCAGGACCACGGTGATCACCCCGCCGCTCCACCCGATCTCTCCGAGGAGGTGGCCGCGCGTGATGAGCAGACCGATGACCAGCCCGCCGAAGAGCAAGTTGGACGAGGGGCGCAAGAGGGCGTCGGCGCGGCCGGCCCAGCGCTCAGAGGCGCGACGTAGACCGAGACCCGCCAGCAAGGGGAGGAGCTGAAAGAGGACCAGGGTCTCGAGCATGCTGCCCATGCTCAGCTCGCCCAGCTCGATGCCCGAAGTGAAGGCGAAGGTCAGCGCAGGCGTGATCGCCACGGCGAGCAGCGTGAACAGACCCAGCATCACGACCGAGAGCTCGAGGTCCCCGTGGGCGATGCGGGTGAGCAAGGTGCCGGTCCCGCCTCCGGGGGCGAAGGCGGACAACAAGATGCCCAGGGCGACCGCGTTCGGTGGGCCACCCAGCCAGGTGCCGGCCCACGCCAGCACGGGGATGAGGCCGAAGTTGACCAGGACGAGCAGCGACAAGAGGCCCACGCGTCGCAAAGATCGTCGCAGGCCGGCCGGGTCGAGCTCGAGGCCGACCGAGGCCATGAGCGTGACGCTCAAGCCCTGGACACCGAGACTTTGCAGTTGGTCGCCGTCGATCACGGGGTCGCAGCGCTGGCGGGGAGGGGGGTCGTTGCGCCCGACGCAGCCAGGCCCTCATCGCAGCGGCGAATCCACTTTTCGTGCTGGCCCTCGGCGCGCTCGAACTCCGCTTTGGCTTCGGCGAATCCGCGGCGGGCCCGCTCGCGGTCGCCCGCGGCCATGGCGATGCGCGCGAGGCCGTAGCGACTGCGCCCGCGCATGTCGGCGTTGTCCGCCCCTTCGAGCGTGGCGAGGGCCGCTTCGAAGAGGGGCCGCGCCTCACCTCGGCGTTCGAGCTCCATCAAGACTTCGGCCAGCTGAATCCGCGTCCACGCGATGTCCGGGTGCTCGGGGGCGTGCGCCTTTTCGTGGATCTCGAGGGCCTTGCGGTGCCGTTGGGCGGCGCCTTCGAAGTCGCCTTGGTCGCGCAGGAGGTTGCCGACCGAGTTGCTCAGGTCGCCGAAATCGGGGTGCTCCGGCGGCAGGGACTCGGCCCAGACCGACTCGATCTCGGCGTAGAGGGCCGCGGCCTCCGCGTAGGCTTCGACCTTTCGTTGCATGTTGGCCAGCGTCAACATGACGGAGGCCGTGGTCGGGTTCTTGCGCCCGAAGTGCAGCTCGAAGATCTCGAGGGCCTCGAGGACATTGTCGCGGGCTCGCTCCGGCTCGCCGAGCTTTTCGAGCACGAAGGCGTAGTTCAGCAGGCCGTAACCGATCGAGGAGTGTTTGTCGCCGGCCGCGGCCCGCCGCATGGCCAAGGAGCGCTCGTGGGTCTCGGCCGACTCTTCGAGCTCGCCTTTCATCTCGAGTAAGACGGCCATCACGTCGAGGCGCCGACCTTCGCGTAGGCCATCGAGCTCGCCGAGGCGCTCGCCGTAGATGCCGGCCAGCTGGGACCAACGGATGCCCGTATCGTAGCGCGCCAGCTGGTAGCCCTCGGTGAAAGAGAGGGCGGCCGCTGCGTCGGCCGCGAGCTGGTCGAAGCCGACGACGGCCGCGTCGTGGAAGCTCGCCGCCCACATGTCGACGGCCTCTTTGTACTTGCCCTGTTTCTCGAGGAAGACCGCGACCCGGTACTTCGCCTTGGCCAAGGTGGGCAGGTAGTCGACCTCCGTGGCCGTGGCGAGGGCATCTCGAGAGACCTCCAGGCCGTGCGCATAGGTGCCGACGTGTTCGTCGACCACCGTGCGGGCCATCGTCAGCTCCAGCGCCTGGACGCGCTCTCGCTGCTTGGGATCTTCGGGGAGCTCGGGGATGTGGGCGAGCTTCTCCTCTTCGCGGCAGGCGTCGAGGTTGTCGAACTCCTGCATGGTTCGGGTCACGCGTGTGACCATGCCCGCGTCGATCTCCAAGAAAGTTTGGACGGTCGCGTCGAAGACCGTGCGGCGCTGCTCGAGGCAGTTGACCATCTTGGTGGCCAGCTCCGGCTCGAGCACACCTTCGACCTCGCGGGACATGCAGGTCTCGACCCTCGCGTCGCGCCAGTTGTCGGCGAAGCGGGTCAGGGTCTCGCTCGCCTCCGTGGCGATCGACTTGGCATCTTCGGCCCCCGTCGAGAGGATGTGCTCGTAGACGGCGTCGGCCCGGCTCTCGTCCCAGTCGAGGCTTTGGGCGAGTGCCTCGCAGTCGGCGACCTTGTCGCGGCGGGCGCTGGCCTCGCGAGCTTGCACGACGCCGACGACGCCGGCCACACCCAACAAGGCCCCCACGAAGGTCACGCCCCGCCGAAGCTTGACCTTGGGGTCACCGGCTTCGAGCGCGTCGAGGAGCTGCCGCATCGAGGGCCACCGGGCCTCGGGATCGGCCGAGAGACCGCGCGCGATGACATCGTGCAGCCACGCGGGGATCTTGTTGCCGCTGCTGCCGGCCTCGCTGGGCGAAGTGATCTGGCCCGAGCCGATCGCGGACACCAAGGTCGCCAACGATGCGCCTTTGAAGGGGCGTTGGCGGTAAAGGCCCTCCCACAAGGAGACACAAAAGGAGAACTGATCGGTCGAAGGCCCGGCCGGCGCCCCCGCGAGCACTTCGGGGGCCATGTAGGCGGGGGTCCCCGCGAAGGCCACGGTGCGCTGGTGTTGGTCGAGAGCGCCCGAGGGCAGCGAGGGGGGCGGGGGCTCGTCGTCCTGGTCGGCGCCGCCCGCGAGGCGCAAGGCCAAGCCGAAGTCGAGGACGCGCGCGCGACCGCGGCCGTCCACCATCACGTTGTCCGGCTTGAAGTCGCGGTGGACCATGCCCGCCTCGTGGGCGGATTCGAGGCCACGGCCCGCTTGCACATAGGCGTCCAAGATCGCGTCGAGCTCTCGATGCTCGCGCAACCACTGTCGCAAGGTCACGCCGCGGATGAACTCCATGGCGACGTAGACGCCTCCGTCGTGCTCGCCCGTCTCGAAGACGGTCGCCACATTCGGGTGGTCGAGGCGCGCCATGGAGCGGGCCTCTTCGAGCAGGCGGCGTTGCTCTTTGGGGCTCGCGTCCCGGTCGGGGAGGACCAGCTTGACGGCGACCTTGCGATCGAGCTCGTCGTCGTAGGCGGCGAAGACGACGCCCATGCCGCCGGCCCCGATCTTCTCGAGCACGCGGAAGCGACCGATCGAGAAGGACTCGAGCGGCCGCCGGTTGCGTTGCTCGCCCTCGAGCCAGCGCGGCGTCGCCGGTTGGTCGTCGACCCGCGTGACCGTGATCGCGCCGTCGGAGGGGCGCTCCGAGGGGGCCCCGGAGTCCGCGGGCGGACTCGTCTCGGCTCGCGTGTCCATCAAGGCCCCCCGATTTTGCCAGACTTCATGCGCGCTCGCGTGACGTTGGCGCCAGGGGAGTTTCGGGCCAAAGTGAGCGGGCCTCGGGCGGGCGGTCGCCGTGGTGCGCCGCGCGCGAGCCCGCCCCGGGTCCCGAGAGGTCTCGCTTCCGCCATGCCCACCGCCCCCTTCGTGCCATTTCCGCTCGGCTTCCCCTGGCGGACTTTCGATCCCTTCTTGTTTTGCGTCCACCACGACGACGCCTATCCGGCCGGCAACGAGGCGATGGGTCCGGACCCCAGCCTCTTGCGGGGGCGGCAAATCGGAATGGACTTCGAGGTCCGCGACGGCTGGCGCATGTACCACGGAGATGTAGTGCCGGGATTCCCACGACATCCCCATCGCGGATTCGAGACCGTCACCATCGTGCGCTCTGGCTTCATCGATCACAGCGACTCGATGGGGGCGACCGCACGCTTCGGCAACGGCGACACGCAATGGATGACGGCGGGGGCCGGCATCGTGCACTCCGAGATGTTTCCCCTGGTGCGACGCGACGCCGGCAATCCGACGGAGCTGTTCCAGATCTGGATTAACTTGCCGCGCGCGGACAAGATGGTCGACCCACACTTCGCCATGCTCTGGGGCGAGAAGACGCCGCGTCTCGAGCTCGAGGACGAGGCGGGGCGCGCCGTCTCGATTACCTTGTTCGCCGGAGCCTGGTCGGGCGCGCAGCCGCAATCGCCACCGCCCAAGAGCTGGGCCGCGCGCGCGGACGCCCACGTCGCGATCTGGACGCTGCGTCTAGCTCCGGGAGCCGTGTTCGCCTTGCCGGCCGTGCCCGAGGGCGTGGATCGCAGCCTCTACTTTTTCGACGGTGACACGCTCGAGATCGGTGGGGCCGAGCTTGCCCGCGGGCAGGGGGCCCGGCTCACGCATGCCGGCACGGTCGAGCTTTGCAACGGCGAGGCGCCGACCGAGCTGCTCTTGTTGCAGGGGCGCCCGATCGGAGAGCCCGTGACCCAACACGGCCCCTTCGTCATGAACGACGTCGCCGGCATTCGGCAGGCCTTCGCCGACTACCAGCGCACCGGCTTCGGCGGCTGGCCCTGGGAGAGCGATGGCCCGGTGCACCCGCGCGAGGCCGAACGCTTTGCCGTTCACATCGGCGGTCGTGAAGAGCGGCCGCCCGGCTCGAGCTGAGTGGGTTGCGGGCCCCGCCGCCGAGGCACCCGCGCAGAGATTGCCGGACCGTCGCTGGCATCGGCGCCGCCCAGCTGTTGGAATGCTCCGGGCACGCGATGACCTTGAAGATTACCTTTCACGGAGCGGCCGACACGGTCACCGGTTCTCGCTATTTGGTCGAGGGAGGCGGACGCCGGGTGCTCGTCGACTGTGGGCTTTTTCAAGGCTACCGAAAGCTGCGCGAACGAAACTGGGCGCGGCTGCCTTTCGATCCGGCCGGCCTCGATGCGGTGGTGCTGACGCACGCGCACATCGATCATTCGGGCTTTTTGCCCCGCCTGCGCAAGCTGGGCTTTCGCGGGAAGATCCACTGCACCCGCGGGACGCGTGACCTGGCCAAGATCCTCTTGCCCGATTCTGGGCACCTGCAAGAAGAAGACGCACGTCGGGCCAACCGCCATGGCTACACGCGGCACCAGCCCGCGCTCCCGCTGTACACCCGGGACGAGGCCTTGGACACCCTGCCGCAGTTTGTGGCGCACCACTGGCACCGAGACGTCGAGGTGGCGAAGGGCGTCAAGGTCCGTTTCTCGCGGGCCGGCCACATCCTCGGGGCGGCGTCGGTTCACCTCGAAGCCGGTGGGGCTCGGATCGCCTTCAGCGGTGATGTCGGCCGGCCGGGGGATCCGATCATGAACCCGGCCGAGCCGCTGGAAGACGCGGAGTTCCTCGTCGTCGAGTCGACCTACGGCGATCGTCGTCACCCTCCCGAGGCGGTCGATGATGTCCTTGCCGAGCTCGTCAACGACGCGCATCGCGGCGGAGGCGTCGTGCTGGTGCCCGCGTTCGCGGTCGGACGCGCGCAGCACCTGCTGCATCTGCTCGCACAACTCAAACGAGACGGGCGTATCCCCGACATCCCCGTTTTCCTCGACAGCCCGATGGCGATCAGCGTGACCAACATCTTTCGTCGCTACGCCGAAGACCATCGCCTCGACGAGGCCCAGTGCGAGGAAATGTGCGCGTCGGCCCACTACAGCCAGACGGCCGACGACTCCAAGGCCATCGATCGTCGAGAGGGTCCGATGGTGGTCATCTCCACCAGCGGCATGGCCACCGGTGGCCGCATCTTGCATCACCTCAAGCAGTTTTTGCCGGACCCGCGGACCACCTTGCTCTTCGTCGGCTACCAAGCGGATGGGACCCGGGGGCGCGCTTTGGTCGAGGGCGCGGATGAGATCAAGATCCACGGCGAGTATGTTCCGGTGAAGGCGAGGGTCGTCCGCATCGATGGCCTCTCGGCTCACGCCGACTACCGCGAGCTCCTCGAATGGCTCGAAGCCAGCCCGATCTCACCACAGCGGGCTTTCGTGACGCACGGTGAGCCCGCCTCCGCGGACGCCTTTCGCCGGCGCTTGGAAGATCAGCTCGGCTGGGACGCCGTCGTGCCGGACCTCGGCTCGACGTGGACGGTGGGCTGACGCGACCGGGCGCAGTCAGGGCCCGGCCCAGTCAGGGGACAGTCTCGAACTGCCCCATCATGCCCTCGTCTTCGTGCGAGAGCATGTGGCAGTGGTACATGTAGGGGAAGCCGGGATCCGATGTGTAGTCGCGGAACTGGGTGATCACGCGGACGGTCTC
>JAUIJR010000282.1 GCA_030431075.1 Polyangia bacterium
TCGGCGGCCGCCTTTTGCTCGGGGGTCGGCCCTTCGGGCTCGGAGTCACAGGCCACCAGCGAAAAAGCCAGCAAGGTGGGCAGTAGGACGCGGATCTGCATGGCGCAAGGGTGCCAGAACACCCCGCGCCACGAAAGGCTCCGACTCAACGTTGGCGCGGCATGAAGCAGGCAAAGCGAGCAAAGGCGGCTTCGAGCTCGTCGAGGGCCGCACTGGCGGTCGCCGAAGCGGTGAGCTCGGCGTGAGCACGTAGCAGGCCCACGAAGCGCTCGCGCGCGGCTTCGTCGAACTCGGCGCGCGCGAGGTACTCGCGATTGATGCGGGCCTCTTGGTCGGCCGGCATGAAGAGCACGCCGCCCGTCATTCCAGCGCCGGCGTTGGCTCCGACCTCGCCGAGCACCAAGACCTCGCCGCCCGTCATGTACTCGCACACGTGCAGACCGACGCCCTCGACGACCGCGCGGGCCCCCGAGTTGCGCACGGCGAAGCGGTCGCCGGCGCGGCCGCGGACCAACAAGCGTCCCCCCGTCGCGCCGTAGAGCGCACAGTTGCCCAGGATCGCGTTGCGCTCGGCCTCGAAACAGGCCTCGGCGGGAGGCACGACCACCACCTGGCCGCCGCTCATCGACTTGCACACCGAGTCGTTCGCTTCGCCTTCGAGGCGGATCTGAACGCCCTGCACCAAAAAGGCCCCAAAGCCCTGGCCGGCGCTCCCGCGAAAGCGCAGGTCGACCTCCCCGGCCTCGGGAAGGTGGGGAGCGCGGTCGCTCTCGCCTTCGGCCAGCTTCGCCAACTTGGCCATGCGCAACTCGTGGGCGCGCTCGGCCAGCCACCCACTCAACCTCGCCGGCACCGCACGATCGGTCGAGCGAATCTCGAAGCTCGCGTCGGCTCGCGGAGATTCGCCCTCGCGCCTGACCGTCTCGAGCACCTCGGCGTTGAGGGCGTTCACGCTCGCGTCGAAGAGACTCACCGCCGCTCGGGTCCCGCGCGGAAGGCCGTGCAAGAGCTTCGAGAGCATCAGGCGACGCGACTGCACCAGCGCGTGATGGGCCGGATCCAACTCGAGGATCGAGGTGTCACCGACGACCGAAGCCAAGCTCGAGGCGCCGACCTTGGCGAGGTGACGCCGCACCCCCTCGGCCAGCTCGTGCAGCAAGCTGACCACATGGCCGACCTCGCCTTTGTACTTGGCCTTGAACTTGGGGTCGTGAGTGGCGATGCCGGTCGGGCAGCGGTTCTTCTCGCAGATCCGCGCCATGATGCAGCCCTGCGCAACGAGCAAGAGCTTGCCGAAGCCGAACTCCTCGGCCCCGAGCGCCGCCGCCATCACGATGTCCTCGGCCGTGCTCAGGCCGCCATCGACCCGTAGGGTCACGAAGCTGCGAAGACCGTGTTCGCTCAGCGTGCGATGGACCTCGGTCAGCCCCAGCTCGAAGGGCAAGCCCGCGTGGCGCATCGAGGAGATGGGCGCCGCCCCCGTGCCGCCATCGCCCCCGGAGATCTGGATGATGTCGGCGCCGGCTTTGACCACGCCGACGGCGACCGTCCCCACGTGCCGCCCACTGACCAGCTTCACGCACACGCGCGCGCCGGGATGCAGCTGCTTGAGCTCGTAGATGAGCTGCTTGAGATCCTCGATCGAGTAGATGTCGTGCAGCGGCGGCGGAGAGATGAGATCGACGCCGGGCGTCGCGCTGCGGGCCAAGGCGATGTGTTCGTCGACCTTCACGCCCATCAGCTGCCCGCCCTCCCCCGGCTTGGCGCCTTGGGCGATCTTGATCTCGATCTCGTCGCCGGTGACCAGGTACTCCGCGTTCACACCGAAGCGGGCCGAGGCGACCTGCTTGGTGGTCGCCGTCGTGCCGTCGATGAAGTAGTAGGGGTTCTCGCCTCCCTCGCCGCTGTTGCAGCGGCCGCCCACGGCACGCATCGCCTTGAACAAGTCGCGCTGGGACTCGGCCGAGATGGCGCCAAAGGACATCGCCCCCGAACCAAAGCGCCGCAAGATCGTCTCGCGCGCCTCGACTTGATCGAGGGGGGTCTCTCGCTTGGCCGCGCGCAGGCGCAGCAGGTGTCGCAAGTTCACCGGTCCCGCATCGCGGCCCATGGCCTCGTACTCCGACCAGGCGCTGGCATCGACCTCTTTGCGGACGATGCGATGCACCAGCTTCGCCCGCGCGGCGTACATCGAGTGCCGCTCGCCGGTCGCCCCACGCGGATGCTCCATCAACAAGTGCCGACTCGGCGCGTGCAAGGCCGCCTCGACGCCCTCGGTGTGGCGCAAGACCCACGCGCCGATGTCCTCGAGCTCGTAGCCGCCGACCCGACTCGCCAAGCCGGGGAAGTAGTCCTGCAAGAGGCTGCTCCCGAGGCCCACGGCCGAAAAGAGCTTCGAGCTTTGATAGCTGCGCACGACCGAGATGCCCATCTTGCTCATGATCTTGAGCAGGCCGGACTCGAGGGCGGCGCGAAGTTGGGCGGCGCGCGTCGAGGCCTCGAGCTCGGCGTAGCTGCGATGTTCGACCTGCTCGGCACAGGCGAAGGCCAGCCAGGGGCAGACCGCCGTCGCTCCAAAACCGATCGCGCAGGCGAGCTCGTGGGTCGTGCGAATGTCGGCCGCATCGACGACGATCGAGGCCTCGAGACGCTTGCCCTCGCGGTTCAGGGCGTTCACCACGGCGCGGAGCGCCAAGATGCTCGGGATCGGAGGCGCGTCGACCGAGGCTTCGCGGTCGCTGAGGATCAACAAGCTGATGCCCTCGTCGATCGCCGCCAAGGCGTCCTTGGCGATGCTTTCGAGCCGCTCGCGCAGACCCGCCGGCCCCGACGCACGCGGCATGGTGCAGCGAAAGACGCGGGCCAGGACACGCAAGGTCGAGGGGCGCTTGATCTCCAGCTCGCGCAGCGCCGCCATCTGACCCGGCGTGAGCACCGGCGACTCGAGGGCCACGGCCGGATTGACCGGCAGCAACTCCTTGGGCGCGAAGATGTTGGGGGTCGCCCCGATCCAAGTGCGCAGGTCGGTCACCGTGCGCTCGCGTAGGTAGTCGAGCGGCGGGTTCGTGACCTGCGCGAAGGCCTGGTAGAAAAAATCGCAGAAGCTGCGCCGCTCGTCGGACAAAATGGCCGGCCGGGCCGTGTCGCCCATCGAGGTGATCGGCTCTTTACCCTTGGCGATCATCGGCGCGAGGACCTTGTCGAACTCCTCTTTCGACAAGCCATGCAGCGCGCCGAGTTGATCGGCGGCCGGAAGCGGCGCGGGCTTTTCCCAGATCGGAGTCAAGCGCGGATCGAAGCGAGCTTCTTGGTTCTCATGCGAGCGCGAGGGGTCGCGCAGGTGCACCTTGCCGTTGTCGAGAATGACGGTGAGGCCACTGCCCGCGCGCAAGGTGCCCTTTTCGAGCACCTCGGACTCATCGACCGAGAAGATGCCGGCCTCCGAGGCCAGGTAGACCCGCTCGCGGGTGGTCATCCAGCGCGCCGGCCGAAAGCCGTTGCGGTCGAGGCGGGCACCGACGACCTCACCGTCGCAGTAGGTGATGAGCGCCGGCCCATCCCAGGGCTCTACGGCGCGTCCCCAAAAGTCGTAGTAGTCGCTGCGCTCGTCCGCCGGCGGGATCATGATGGCCAGCGCCTCTTCGAGGCGCGGGACCGAGCTGCGGTAGCGCAGGGCCTCGGCCATCTCGTTGAGGTTGCCGCTGTCGGAGATGTCGCGGTGCGTCAGCAGCTCGTCCGGCGCGAGGCCCAAGGCTTGCTCGCGCGAGTAGGACCACGAGCGGTTGCCGGCGATGGTGTTGATCTCACCATTGTGCGCCAGCAAGCGCAGCGGCTGCGCCTTGTCCCAGCTGGTGCGGGTGTTGGTCGAAAAGCGGCGGTGAAAGAGGCAAAAGCGCGTCTCGAAGCGGGGGTCGCTCAGGTCCGGATAAAAGAGCTGAAGATCCGAGCTGCGACACAGGGCCTTGTAGACGATGGTCTTGGTCGAGATGCTGTTGAAGTACAGGTCGAACCAAAGCCCGGCTCGACGTAGCTTGTTGCGCAGCGCTTGCTTGGCCGCGTAGAGGCGGACCTCGAAGCTCGCGTCGGTGCGACAAGGCGCCGGCCGCGAGACGAAGGCCTGCAAGACCTGGGGCATGCGCTCGCGGGCCAAAGGCCCGAGGACCTCGGGCCGGGTCGGCACCTCGCGCCAGCCGGCGATCTGGAGGTCCAGGTTCTCGAAGGTCTCCTCGAAGAGGCGACGAGCGCGGGGCCCCCGCTCGAGGTCCGAGGAGACGAAGAGGCTCACGACGGCGCAGTCGTGCGGACTGCGGCCGAGCAACTCCCACGGGATCTCCGTCATGACCCCGGCGCCATCACCGGTCTGGCTGTCGCCGGCGAGCGCGCCGCGGTGCTCGACGCAGCCCAGCGCGCGCAGCCCCTCGGCCAAGACCTCGTGCCGCGCCGGCCCCCCGCGCGTCGCAACAAAGCCCACGCCACACGAGCCAAATTCGATCTCGGTTTCCTCGCAAACGGCGTTCGAACGGCGTTCGTTCATGACCACCGCAGTTTAGCGCATCCAGCCGGCGCCCGCGGGCGCGTACGGGCGAAGGCCGCTGCACCGCCGCTGCCCCACGTCTCGACGCTCTCCCACAAAGCGGCCGCCGAATCGTCGGCCGTGCTCCACCCGGCCTCGACCGCAAAGCGCCGAGTCGTCGACCGCAGGTCTCACGCCTCACGCGGAAGCGACGCGCTGCTCACCGCGCCCTCGCCAGTCCAGCCGCATCGCGGACCGAAACGCCCAAGCGCGGCCCGGCGACCCTCGCGCCTCGGCCGAACCGTCCGCTTTCCGGACCGAAACCCTCCACCGCACCCTCCCCTTCGCCCTTTCGGTCCGTCACGCGGACCGAAACGCCCAAGCGCGGCCCGGCGAGCGTCGCGCTACGGCCTTTCGGTCCGGGCGACCGGCGTTTCGGTGGGGCCGCCGTCAGCGAGGGCCGCTCAGCAGCCAGTGTTCCACTTCTCGAAGCAGACGCAGGCCCCGAGGTCGTCGGGATCGGTGCAGCTGGCGTCGCAAGCTTCGCCTTCGGCGATGAAGAGCTTGAAGTCCTGCCGGCTGGAGACTTCGCCTTCACCGTCGGTCGAGGAGACGACCAGGCAGTTGTCGCTGACGTCGACCAGCACGTCGGGGACCTCCCAGATCCCCTCGATGGAGTAGGTGAAGTAGCCTCGACCGCTCACCTTCTCGTAGACGCTGACCCGGGTGCCGGTCGCCTCGATGGACTCGTCGAGATCGCCGTCGATATTGAAGCGCTGCTCGGGGGCCGCGCTGAAGCTCGGCGGGGGCAAAGGGATGGTGATGCCGCGCGGATTCGGCGGAGGCACCAAAAAGCCCACCTCGTTGCAGGCGCCGAGGGCGAGCAAGGCGACGAGGCTGCAGGCGATGCGGCGAAGGGAAGTCATGGCGAGGCGGACTCCGGGCCCACCGTGGACGATGCAAAAAGCGGGCCCACGTCCTTTCGCATACTTTGACCGCATCTCTGCCAACTTTCCAGCCATCCGGAGCTCCGGACGCCAACTAGGTTGACGCCTCTTCCTCGAAACGCTTGAGCTTCTTTTGCAGGCCGTAGCGGCTCAAGCCCAAGAGCTCGGCCGCGTGGGTCTGGTTGCCGGAGCTTCGCTCCAGGGCGCGGGCGATGAGCGCGCGCTCCATGGCCTCGACCCGCGGCTTGATGCGCAAGTCATCCGGGTCGTCGACCACGCCGTCGGCGTCGCGGATCGAGCTGGCCAGGTCGTCGGGGCGCACCTTGTCTTCGACCAGGGCCACCCAGCGCTGCACCTCGTTTTCGAGCTCGCGCACGTTGCCGGGCCAGGCGTAGCGCAGCAGCTGGCGGCGGGCCGAAGCGCTGAGCTCGAGACCGTCGGCGCCGTAGCGCGCCAAGAAGTGGTCCACCAAGGCGAGCACGTCTTCACGGCGGTCGCGCAAAGGCGGCAGCTCGAGACGCACCACGTTAATGCGATAAAAAAGGTCGCGGCGAAAGCCGCCGGCTTCGACCAGCGCTTGCAAGTCGCGGTTGCTCGCCGCCACCACGCGTACGTCGACCTTGCGGGTCTTGGTCTCCCCCACGCGGCGCACCTCGCCTTCTTGAAGCACGCGCAAGAGCTTGGTCTGCATGGCCATCGACATCTCGCCGATCTCGTCCAAGAAGATGGTGCCGCCGTCGGCCGCCTCGAACAGGCCGGCTCGCGCCGCGTTGGCGCCGGTGAAGGCCCCCTTGGCGTGACCGAAGAAGACCGACTCGAGCAAGGTCTCGGGGATGGCCCCGCAGTTTTCGGCCACGAAGGGGGCCTCGGCGCGCGGGCCCGCGTCGTGCAAGGCGCGGGCGACGAGCTCTTTGCCCGTGCCCGACTCACCGTAGATGACCACCGGCACCACCGAGTCGGCGAGGCGATCGACGAGGCGATAGAGCTTTTGCATGGCTGGCGAGGCACCCACCATGCCGCGGTAGGCGCTGCGATCGTCACGCTGCGCCCGGATGGTCTCGCGCAGGCCTTGGACCTCGGCGTCGCGCATGTCGAGCAGGCTCGACAGTTCGCTTTGCTCTTTGGCCAGGGTCTCGGCACGCAGGCGAGCTTCGCGTAGCGCGTGGGCTTGGGCGACGGCGAGGCCGGCGAGCTCGGCGAAGTCCTCCATCAAGGCGAGGTCCGACTCCGCGAAGGCGCCGCGGCGCAGGCGGTGGTCGACGTAGGCGGCGCCCAACAGGTCCCCGCGAAAGCGCAAGGGCACCGCCACCACCGAGCGCAAGTTCAGGTGGCTGATCGACTTCGACTCGCCGAAGCGCTCGTCCTCGGAGGCGTCGACGCTCAGCAAGGGCAGCCCGGTGTCGAGCACCTTTTCGATGATCGAGCGCGAGAAGTTGGGGCCCCGCTGATCATGCTCGGCGAACTCGCGCGCGAGCTCGAGACGCGTATCGCCCGCGCGCACCACCACCACGCCACGCTCGGCGTCGGTCAACTCCATCATCGCGTCGCAGACCTGCTCGAGCAGGCGCTCCAGGTCGTCTTCGCGGGCGAGCCTTCGGTACATGCGAAGCAGTCGATTCGCCTCGACGCCCCGTTCCGGCGCGCTCTCGGAAGCTCGCGGACTCGAGGCGCGCAGCGTCGACTCGCCCGCTGCCACTT
>JAUIJR010000283.1 GCA_030431075.1 Polyangia bacterium
ACGAGGTCGTCGGAGCCCTCGAAGGCGCGCTCGCCAACGAGCTCTCTCCCGAGCGGGCCGCCGCCCTGCACTACTTCGCGGGCGACGCCCACGCCAAGGCCGATTCCCCGCTGCCCGCCATCGACCATTTCTTGGCCGCCGCCCGCGCCGGCTT
This sequence comes from Polyangia bacterium, assembly GCA_030431075.1. Classification (GTDB taxonomy): domain Bacteria; phylum Myxococcota_A; class Polyangia; order Nannocystales; family Nannocystaceae; genus JAUIJR01. The sequence goes on from JAUIJR010000283.1 coordinate 155, forward strand.
TCACCCACAGCACGCCCTCGGCCGCGCCGACGAGATTGCCGAGTCGGTCGGCGACCTGCAGCGCCGCGTCGAGAGCTTGCAGCTGCTCATCGAGCTCGCCAGCCCGCCGCGACGCATCCCCGCGCTGCGCACCTTGGCCAAGCTCTACCGCGAGAAGCTCGGCCAAGCGGACGAAGCGGTCGAGCTTCTGCGCGAGGTGGCCCGCATTCGCCCGACGCACCTTCAGCCGGTCGAAGAGCTCAACCAGCTCCTCGTCGACCTCGAACGCCACGAGGAGGCCAAGGCCACCGTGCTCTCGTCCATCGCCCACCACCGCGCGTGGATCCGGGCCCACGGCGTGCGCGGTCTGAGCAGCGACGACTCGGCCGAGCCCGAGGTCTTGCCGGTCGTACAGATGCGCCAGCTCTTCGGGATGATCGGCGACGCCGACGGCATCTACTTGTGCACGGCCGTGCTCGAGACGGCCGCGCCGCGCCAACTCACCGGACGCGGCTGCGACGACATGCTCGATGACCCCTTCCCCTTGCCGGCCCAACGCGACGGCAACGCCCTCGAGCTGTTGGTCGGGGACCTCCCCGGCGCGAGCGCCCTCGCCTTGATTCAGGCCGGCGCGCGCTTGGGCATGCGCCTGCCCGATCAAGATGCGCGCGCCGCCCTCCCCCAAAGCGGCCCCCTTCCCCAAGCGGCCGCGGTCGTGACCGTCGTGCACGCCTTGGCCTCCGCCCTCGGCGTCCCCCCGCCGCTCGTGTTCTTGGACTCGGACCCCGTCCACCAGTACCGGGTGCAGGCCCGGCACGGACCGACCCCCGCCTTGTTGGTCGGACGCCGCATCAACGCCGGCCCCTCGACCACCCGCGCCCGCGACTTGATCGGTCGCGCCTTGATGCGACTGGCCAACGGCGGTGACCTTTTCGCGCAGCGACTGACCTTGCCGCGCCAGATCGGGGTTCTCCTCGGCGTATGCGAGGCGGCAGAGCTCGACCTCAGCAAGACCCGCGAGCGACTCTTCGTCGGGGCCGACGACGAGGCGGCCAAGATCGTCGCCGCCTCCCTCAAGCCGGACGACGAGCTCACCCGCGCGGCCACCCGCTTCGTGCGCACGACCGAAGGTGAGGCGCGAGCCTTACTCACGACCGCGCTGACCTTGGCCGAAGACCGCGCCGCCGTGATCTGTGCGGCCGATCCCCGCAATACGCTCGGCGCCCTGCGCGACGAAGGGGCCCTCATGCAAGGGCGTGGCACCTCCTTGTTGGGCTACCTCATCAGCGACGACCACCTCTCTTTGCGCCGCGCTTTGGGCTATGACCGCGGCTTGCTGCTCGACTTGGAGGAGATGGGATGAAAAAGCCGCCGCCCCCTCCGCAGCCGGTGCGCCGCGACGCCGAAGTCTCGGCCGTCCTCGATCTGAGCGACCTGGCCCTCGAAGTCGACGAGCGCGAAGACGGTGAGCCGCCGCCGCGTCTGGTCGATCGCCCGGCCACCTTGTGGGGTTTTTCGTCGGGGATGTACTCGGACGTCATCACCTTGACCGGCCCGAGCGACGCCGACGGCTGGGCCAAGCTGGCCGAGGAGTACGCCGAGGAGAGCAGCGCGGTCGCGGAACCCGAGCTGCGCGCCGTCTTGGCCTGCGAAGCCGGTCGCGTCCTCTTCGACCGTCTCGGTCGCATGGAGGACGGCGAGCTGCTCATGCGCAACTCGGGCAGCCCGGTGGCCGAACAGCTGCTCGGCTTGTCCCGCGAGGGCTTCGACTCCCTGGCCGACCAGTTGCGCGAGCTCGAAGGCCGCGCCCGCGACACCAAGGTCGACGCGGGGGACCGGGTAGCGGCCTGGATCGAATTCGGCGTGCTGTGTGAGAGCAAAGCCGGTGATCAACGCCGTGCCCTCGATGCCTACCAAGCCGCCTTGGAGGTCGACGCCGAGAACCTCGTCGCGCTCGGCCTGGCCACCGAAGCCGCGCTCGGCTGCGAAGCTCACGAGAACGCGCGCCAGCTCCTGCACCGGCAGATCGAGCTCGCCGAGGACCCGGCCATCGCCGCCGCGCACTGGTTGGACTTGGCCGACCTGGCCGAGGACGCCGGGGCGCGACGCGAGGCCCTGACCCGCGCCCACGAATCCGACCCCGGCGAGGAGACGGCCTTGCGTCGCCTCATCCGAGTCATCGCCGAGTCCGGCGATCGCAAGGGGCTGATGGAGCTCTACGCGAAGCTGGCCAAGATCGCCGAGGACCCCTACTCGGTGGCGACGGCCCTACACCTCGCATTTTTGAACGCCCTCGAGACCGGCGACGACCCCGCCCCGCTCGTCACCGAGCTCGCCGAGCTCGGCAAGTCCACCGAGGGCAGCGAAGGCGGCCTGCTCGCCCCGCTGATCGAGGTCGCCTTGCACCTCGAACAGCGCATCGCGGCCGGACACGAGGACAACCTCACCCAAGATGCCGCCTTGCTCGAGCGCATCGCCTCGGCCCTCGACGCGCCGCGCGAGCGCGCCGTCATGCGCTTGCAGCTCGCGCGCCTGCAGCTGCAAGAGCTTCAGCGCACCTTGCCGCCGCTCAGCAGCGACCCGGGCGAGCTCGCCCCCGAGCTACAAAGCCGACTCGAACAGCTCGTCACCGACCTCGAGTTTTGCCTCGAACAACTCCCGCACGACCACTGGATCTTCGAGGCCCTCGCCGAGCTCTACGAGCGCACCGGTCGCGTCGACCGCCTGGCCGTGCACCTGCAGTCCTGGGCACGGGTGCACGCGGCCGGCCCCGGGCGCGCGCAGGTCCTCGGCCGTCTCGGGCGTGTGCACGAGGAGCTGCGTCGCGACCTCCCCCGCGCGGCCGAGATGTACGAGCTCGCCTTGGCCGAGGACCCCGACGATCCCCGGGCGCTGCGAGCTTTGGGTCGCGTCTACGAAAAGATGCACCGCTGGCCCCAAGCCGTGGCCAACTTGCAGCGCCAGGCCAACCAAGCCAACGACGTCCCCGAGCGGCTGCGGGCTTTGCGTCGCGTCGCCACGATGGCCCAGCACGAGCTGCGCGACGACGACTTGGCCGTCAACATCCTCCAGCAGATCCTCCGCTTGGACCCGGACGACCTGCTCTCGGGCTTTCAGCTCGCCGCCTTGGCGCGCGAGAGCGGCCGCGCGACCGTGGTCGTGGACACTCTGCGCACGCTGATCGAGCGCTTGCACGACGAGGTCGCGCGCACGGCCTTGCTGGTCGAGCTCGGCGAAGTCCTCGAACTACGCCTCAAAAAACGCGACGAGGCCCGCGCCGCCTACGAAGAAGCCCTGCGCTTGAGCCCCGGCTACGGCCCGGCCTTGCGCGCCTTGGCCCGCATCTACCGTGACGTCGGTGATCTCGAGGCGCTCTTGGCCATGCACGAGACCGAGGTCGACCCCATCAACGACCCGGCCATCTTGGCCCTCAAGGCCGCCCGGATCTGCCAAGACGAGCTGGGCGACATCGATCGCGCGATCGACTACCTGTGGCGCGCCTACCGGGCCGACCCCGACTTGGTCCCCGCACGCGAGCTGCTCTTGCAGATGCTCAGCTCCTCGGGACGGATCCGCGAGGCCTACGACCTCTTGCGCGCGCAGCCGGATCCCAAGACCCCGGCCCTGGTCGCCGATCGCCACTACCACCTGGGCTTGATGGCCGAGGCCCTCGCGCGCAACGCCGACGACGACGCCGAGTCGGTTCGGCTGGCTGACGCCGCCTTGCAGCACCACCGCACCACCTTGAAGATCCAGCCCGATCACGGCCTGGCCTTCGAGCGCAGCCGCCGGCTGCTGATCGCCTACAACGACCTCGGCAACCTCGCCGAGCTGCTGCGACGCCAAGCCGAGCGCGTCCCTGCTCGTGAGCGCTCGACCTACTTGGTGCAGCTCGCCCGCGTCCTTTCCTCCCCGCCCGAGGACGCCGGAGCCGCCCGCGAGGCGCTCGAGGCCGCCGCCGCCGCCGACGCGGCCGACTCCCTCGTGCGCCGCGAGCTCGAGACCCTGCTTCGCCGCGACCGCGACACCGAGTCCCTGCCCTCGGTGTACCTCGCCGCCTCGCGCGCGAGCGAAGACCCGCACTACAAAGCGACGATGCTCGTCGAGGCCGCCGAGCTCTTGTTGCGCTCGGATCGCGCCGAGGACCTCCCGCTGGCGGGGGAGTCGGTGCTCGAGGCCCTGCGTGTCGACCCGGGCAACCCCTACGCGGTGCGCCACCTCGAGCGCCTGCTGGCCGATCCCCGCGTCGAGCTCAACGCCCGCGAGGCCGTCGCCGCCCGAGCCGTCCGCGCGCAGTCCGACGCCGAACGGGCCATCTTCTACCTCGAGAGCGCCGAGCTGCTCGAGCGCGCCAACGCCTTTGGCCAAGCCCGCCGCGCCTTCGAGGCGGCGCTCGGTGCCATCCCCGAGCTCTTCCCGGCCGAGATGGGCGTCAAGCGCGTCCTCGACAAGCGCGACGAGACCATGCGGCCCGACACGGCCGTCTCCGGCACCGCCTCCTTGCACGTGCTCATGGCCGAGGCTCGCGACGCGGCCGCCCGCGCCGGCACCAGCGGCGACCCCCGCGACGGCGCCCAGGCCCTCGACATCTTGCGGACGGTCTTCGCCCGCTACCCCAACCATCGCGACGCGGTCGCCCTCACCCGCTCGCTGGCCGCGAGCTTGGCCGACCCCGGCCCGGCCCTCACCTTGCTCGCCAGCACCTTCGAGCGCATCCAAGACCGCCGCCAACGCTACGAGCTCGGCGTCTTGCTCGGCGACCAAGCCAGCGACCCCATGGAGGCCATCCGCTACCTCCAAGCCGCGCACGAAGCCCGGCCCGAGGGGCGCGAGGCCCTGCGCCGCCTGGTCGAAGTCCACCGCAAAGCCGGCAACGACGACGAGGCGGCGGCCTATATCGAGCAGCTCCTCGGGCTGTACACCGACGAAGATCCGGCGGCCCTCGAGCTGCGCTTGGATCACGCGGTCTACCTCGCCCGCGACGACGCGACGGTCGAGCGCGCCCTGGAGCACGCCCGGGTGGTGCACGAGCTGCGGCCCGACGACACCCGCACCACGGACCTCATGGCCGACCTCCTCTCCCGTACGGGGGACACCGAAGGCGCGGTCGGGCTCTTGGACAAGCTGGTCGCCCGCGAGCGCGACCCCATGGCCCTGCACGGCCTTCACCTGCGCCGTGCGAGCTTGCTGGCCTTCGTCGACGGCCGCGACGACGACGCGATTTCGGCCGCGAGCACGGCCCTCGGCTTGAACCCCGGCCACCGCCAGACCCTCACCTTGTTCGCCAACTTGGCGCGCAAGGCCGGGCGCAACGAGCTGCTGGCCGAGCAGCTGCCCAACGTGCGCGCGGCCGTCATGGGCAAGATCGGTCGCGGCGCGCTCTCGCTACGCGACCTCCACACCCTGCGCGACTTGGCCTCGGATGTGGCGCCGGCCCTTTCCGAGAACGCCCACGCGGTCCTGCACGCGCTCGAGCCCTCGACCGTCGAGCCCCCGGCGATGCACATGCGCCCGATCGGGGCAGAGCATCTCCAAAGTCTCATCGCCAACGAAGACCGGCGCGCCCGCCTGCTCTCGGCCGGCGAAGACCCTCTCATCCACGAGCTGCTCGCCACGGTCGAAGGCGCTTTGCCGCGCCTCTTGTCCGAGTTCATCTCCCTCGATCCCGAGGACCTCGTGCCGGTCCCGAGCACGGCCGACGTCGCGGCCATGGCCCCCGTGGTCACGCAGTGGGCGGCCCTGGTCGACTCGGCGCCACCGCTCCCCCACGGCGCCGCGGCCCACAACGCCTGCGTCCTCCTCCCGGGCGACCCGCCGGTCCTGCGCGTGGGCACCAACTTGTGGATGCAAGGCGAGCTCGACTCCTGGCGCGGCCTGGCCGCCTTGAGCCTGGCCCGCAAGAAGGCCGGCGCCCCGCTGGCCCGTGCGTTGACGCCCATCGAGATGGATCTGCTCTTGGCCGCCTGCTTCGAGGCGGTACGGGTGTTCAACGCCATCACCGCCGACCCGGACCCGCGCCGCTTGGGTCCCCTGACGGCCGGCTTGACCCGGCATCTCCCCCGCAAACAAAAAAAGCGGGTCGAGGAGCTGTGCCAGGCCCTGACCGCGACCGACTTGGTACCCGGCGCGACGGCCAAGGCCACGATGACCTCGGACTTCCGCTTGGCCCTGCTGATCACCGGCGACGTGGCCGGCACCCTGAGCGCGGCCTGCTTGCTCGATGGAGTGGCCGGCGGCACCCTCAAGCAGCGGATCAACCGCAGCGCGGTGGCCCAAAGCCTGGTCAACTGGATCCTCAGCGACGCCTACGCCGAAGCCCGCAACTGAGCCCCCGGCGCCCGGCCCCGCCCGGCCCGCGGCCACCTCGCAGGCCCGTCCGGGTCCCGCGCGGGCCCCTGGGACCCCCCGCGCGAATCTTCTCGCCCGGCCTCGCGGCGCGTGCTACCCAGGCTGCGAGCAGTCGGCTTTTGAAGGGTCGATTTTTTCGCACACAGGCGAAAGCCCTCCACGAGCCGGAACTGCGCAATTGAGAGAAGAGAAAGAGGCGGGCGCGAGCGTGCAAGCGTGAGCGCCTGCGAGAAGAGCCAATGTCAGGAAAACTATTCGTCGGTGGCCTCAGCTGGGACACCACCGATTCCTCCCTTGCCGATGCTTTCGGGCAATACGGCGTCGTCGAAGCCAAGGTCATCCTCGACCGTGACACCGGTCGTTCGCGGGGCTTCGGCTTCGTGACCTTGTCGGATGCCGCCGAGGTTCAAAATGCGATCCGCGACATGGACGGCCAGCCCGTCGATGGACGTCGTGTCCGCGTCAATGAAGCGCAAGAACGCCAAGGCGGCGGCGGCGGTGGTCGCGGCGGCGGCGGCGGTGGCCGCGGTGGCCGTGGCGGCGGCGGCGGTGGCGGTCGACGCGACCGCTTCTGAGCCAAGCCCATTCAGATCAACTGCCCCCCTTCGTTCGCGGAGGGGGGCTTTTGCGTATGAGGGATCCTCACTGGCCCCGGCCCAAGCGCAGGGTG
>JAUIJR010000284.1 GCA_030431075.1 Polyangia bacterium
GCCGACGAAAGAAGCGGTCGAGGGTCTTCATCCGCTTGTGCATGGGGAAGCGGTGCGCCACGTACTCGACCCCGCTGGCCACGAGCAGGCCAAAGGGGATGGCGAGCCAGGCCCAGGGTCCCGGGCGGGCCTCGGGGCGCATCCAGGCGACGAGGGCGATAAAGAGGCTCAGGGCACTCATCGTGCCGAGCCATTGAAATCCGGGTCGATACCAGTGCGGCACGCGAGCCTTGAGGCGCTCCGCAAGGGGGTCTCGTTTGGCTCGCTTCGGCCGCCGTGCCGAAGTGTCCATGTGTCAGTCCTTTCGGGTCAGCGACCCGGTGGGTTGTGGGGGCGAGCGAGCGGCTCGCCCTTTGTCATCGATGCGAACGCCGACATGACGCTCACCTTTTCAAGGTGGACGACAATCGAGGGTGCGCAAGCGCTTTCGCGTCACGAATATGTCGTAGCTCAGCTCGCGTCGGGGTCTTCCCCTCGGCCGAGCTCCTCACGAAGCTGCGCCGCCCAGTTGTCGAAGCCGTCGACGGTGCTCTTGCGCAGCGCTTCGCTCTCGGACAGCGTGGCGATCAACTCGTCCAGTTTGGTCCTGGCGCGCTGAAGACGACGTTTGATCGTGCCTTCGGGGGTCTCGGTGACCTCCGCGATCTCGCGGGTGGTCATGCCCTCCCAGTAGTGCAGCTCGAGCGCGACCTGCATGTCCATCGGGAGGTGCCGCAAGGCTCGCAGCAACAAGCGCTGCTCATCCCGCGCGGCCATCGCCTCGGTGGGGGAGGCGGCGCCGAGGTCGGCGACCGAGAGCTCACCGGGCTCGAAGACCTTTTGCGCCCGGTTCCGGTCTCGGTAGTAGGTGTACAGGCGGTTGCGGGCGATGGTGAACAGGTAGGTGCGAAAGGAGGCCTGGCCCCGAAAACGCTCCTTGCCTTTGACGGCGCCCAAGAAGGTCTGCTGCGTCAGGTCTTCGGCGACGCCGTCGACCTTGTTGCGAAAGAAGCGAAAGACCGCGTCGAAGTGACGGGCGAAGAGCTCGCGCCCAGCGCCTTGGTCTCCGTCGCGCCAGCGCTCGAGTAGCTCTCCGTCGTCGCTCATCGCGCCCGGAGTCTACCGCGAGGGTGGGGCCTGCAAAGGCGACCGCCTCAGCGGACGCGAAAGACGATGCGACCGCGCGTGGGGTCGTAGGGGGAGACGGCAACCGTCACGTGGTCGCCGAGCACCACCTTGATGCGAAACTTTCGCATCTTGCCCGCGAGGTGGGCGATCACCTCGTGGTCGTCGTCGATCTTCACCCGGAACATCCCCGCGGTGAGGACCTCTTTCACGACACCGTCGAGCTCGATGTGGTCGTCCTTGCTCATGAGCGGGCCCGTTATAGGGGGGCCCCGTGGCCGGCGCAAGTCCGCAAGCGGGTTCAAATGCGCCGCTTCGCGCCGAATTCATCCGATCTGATGGGTCGGGGACTCACGCCGAGGCCTGGAGATCGCGCCGAACCCCCACCAGCAGAGGCTGAGCGGGGGCTCGTAGGGCCCGGCGAACACGCCGAGCGTCGGTCCACAGGCCGACTAGGGACGCACGGTGGTGCCGAAGGACACGCGCGTCTCTTCGACCAGGGCACCCAAGGTGAGGTCGTTGAGCTCTTCTTGGGTGTAGTTGTTGAAGTCGACGCCGTGGAAGAAGGCGTCGTAGTTCTTGGAGATCGTCACCGAGGGATTGTTGGCGTCCGTGACCTTGAGCGGCTTGCCTTGTTGGATCTCGGTCATCGAGACGAGCACGGAGATCGGCTCGGCCACGCGCACCTCGAAGGGAACGTCGACGCCGTCTTTCGAGGCCAGGCCGCGGATGAACACGGTGGTGCCGATCGCGTCCGGGTTGGGCATCTGGTAGTCGTCCGAGCCGCCGGGCTCGAAGGGTCCGTAGTGGACGCGGACGCCACACCAGCCACCCGAGTCGAGGGCCACGCCGCCCGCCGGAACGGTGTCCAGGTCTTGGGTCTTGAGATCCTCGGGCAACGCACCCCAGTACATCTCGAGATCGGCTTGGTAGTTTCCGGACCCGTCGCAGGGGAAGAAGGTCGCGCCCACGGTCGTGATGAAGGCCTCGTCCAAGAGGACCTCCCAGCCCGTGTCGGTCATGAAGGTGGGGGCGCCAACTCGCGGCGGAAAAGTTCCGTCTTCCGGTGTCGGGTGGTGGGTCACGAACACACTCAAGACACTGCCGTCGTCGGCGTAGTTGTCGTTGAGTTGATCGAAGACACCGCAACCGGTGCTGAGGGCAAGCCCAGTGAGGAGAGTCGTCAACGCGCGTGCAGAGGTGGAGGCGGCCATGAAATTCTCGCGTTCGCTGCTCGGGGCTCAGTTAATACCGGTTACGTAATTCCTGGCAAGAAAAAAACACGCCGAATGTGCAGTGAGGCGGACAAAGATTTCGCCGCCGTGGCAAAAGGCCCCGCTGTGGCACTTTGTGGGCAAACTGAGTACCGGGTGCGCAGATGCGCGGGCCTCGGCCCGGCTCGGGTGACCCGGCCCCACAGCTGTGCGAAGGTCGGGCGCCTCGACGCCATGTCAGAAAAACCCAACAAATCCGCAGCCCTCGCTCTCTTCGCGCTGATTCCTCTGACGGTGGGCGGATGTCGGCCGGCCGAGGGGGGCGCGAGTTCGCCCGGGACCCGGGAGGTCGCACCGAGTCCGAGCGCGTCGAACACGGGCCTGGGCGCTAGTGCAACCACGGCCGCGGACGGTGAGAAGGCAGCCTGGTCCGTCGAAGATCCGCCGGGATCGCACCACGCGGTCGACTTGGACCTGCGCTCGGGGACCTGGATGTCGCTCGATGTGCGGCCCGATGGAAAGGCCCTCGTCTTCGATCTGCTCGGCGACCTCTACGAGCTGCCGATCGAAGGCGGGGAGGCGCGCAACTTGAGCTCGGGCCTCGCGTGGGACATGCAGCCCCGCTACGCGCCGGACCAAAAGAGTCTGGTCTTCACCTCGGATCGGGGCGGCGGGGACAACATCTGGATCTTGGATCTCGAAGATCCAAAGGCCGAGCCAAAGGCCGTCACCGACGAGAGCTTCCGCCTGCTCAACAGCCCGGCGTGGACGCCCGACGGTCAGTACATCTTGGCGCGCAAGCACTTCACCAAGACCCGCAGCCTCGGCTCCGGCGAGATCTGGATGTACCACCGCAGCGGCGGCGCGGGCGTGCAGATGACCGAGAAGCCCAACGACCAAAAGGACGTCGGCGAGCCCGTCATGTCGCCCGACGGGCGCTACCTCTACTACTCCCAAGACGACACGCCCGGGAAGTTCTTCGAATACAACAAGGACCCCCACGCAGGCATCTACGCGATCAAGCGCCGCGACCTACTCGAGCAGCGTACCGAGACCTTCTTGGGCGGGCCGGGCGGCGCGGTGCGGCCGACGCCCTCGCCCGACGGAAAGTGGATCGCCTACGTCAAGCGCGTGCGCAGCAAGACCGTGCTGGTCCTGCACGAGATCGAGACGGGCAAAGAGCGCGTCGTCTTCGACGGCCTCGAGCGCGACATGCAAGAGACCTGGGCCATCCACGGGGTCTACCCGGCCTTCGACTGGCTGCCGGACCAAAGCGCGCTGGTCGTGTGGGCCCAAGGCAAGCTCTGGCGCGTCGACGCCCAGGGCCACGGCGCGAAGGAGATTCCCTTTCACGTCAAAGACCAACGCAAGGTCCGCAAGGGGCTGCGGGCCAAACAAGAGCTCCCCGACGGGGACTACGACGTGAAACTCCTGCGTTGGGTGCAGACCTCGCCCGACGGCAAGCAGGTGGTCTTCGCGGCCCTCGGCTACCTTTGGATCCGCGACCTGGCGACGCAAAAGACCCGCCGCCTGACCAAGCAAGAGGAGCACTACGAGTTCTTCCCCGCCTTTTCGCGCGACGGTCGCTCGATCGTCTACGTGAGCTGGGACGACGCAGAGCTCGGGCGGGTGCGGGTGGTGCCCACGCGCGGCGGCGCCTCGAAGCTCGTCACGCCCGACCCGGGCCACTACGTCGAGCCGACCTTCAGCCCCGACGGGCAGAGCGTCGTCTACCGCAAAGTCGGTGGGGGAGGGCTGCGCAGCCGTCGGCACGCCCGAGATACGGGCTTGTGGGTGGCGCCGGTGCGCGGCAAACAAGCGCCCCTTCGCATCGCTCGCCATGGGAGCGCGCCGCACTTTGGCGCCGACTCCGATCGCGTCTACTTCACCCGCTACGACGACGAGTCTCGCATCTTGGCCAGCGTCGACCTGCAAGGCCGTGAAGAGCGCGAGCACGCGAAGTCGACTTGGGCCACGCAGTTCGCCGTCTCCCCCGACGGCCGCTGGCTCGCCTTTCAAGAGCGCTACAACGCCTACTTGATGCCCTTCGCCCCGGCGGGCAAGCCTTACGAGATCGGGCCCGACGCCAAGGGCCTGCCGCTGGCCAAGGTCTCGCACGACGCGGGCGACTTCTTGCACTGGTCGGGCGACGCCCGTCGCTTGCACTGGTCCTTGGGACCCGAGCTGTTCACCCGCGAGCTGAACCAGGCCTTCGCCTTTTTGGAGGGCGCGCCCGAGACCCTGCCCGAGGCTCCAGCGAGCGGCGAGAACATCGGCTTTCGCGTGACGACCGACCAGCCCGAGACGAAGCTGGCCCTCGTCGACGCGAAGATCGTGACCATGAAGGGCGACGAGGTCATCGACAACGGCGTCGTATTGATCGAAGGCAACCGCATCGCGGCCGTGGGCCCCCGCGGCAGCGTGAAGGTCCCGCCCGACTTTCAGATCATGGACATGGTCGGCAAGACCATCATCCCCGGCCTGGTCGACGTCCACGCCCATGGGCCCCAGGGCCAACACGGCCTCACCCCCGAGGCGAACTGGCTGCACTACGCCGAGCTCGCCTTTGGCGTCACCACCGTCCACGACCCCTCGAACGACTCGCACGAGATCTTCGCGGCGGCCGAGATGCAGCGCACCGGCGAGCTCGTCGGGCCGCGCATCTTCTCGACCGGCACCATCTTGTACGGCGCGACCACCGACTTCACGGCCAAGGTCGAGAGCCTCGACGATGCGCGCGGTCATCTTCGCCGCATGAAGGCCCTGGGGGCCTTCTCGGTCAAGAGCTACAACCAGCCGCGTCGAGAGCAGCGCCAGCAGATCGTCGAGGCCGCCGACGAGCTCGGCATGCTCGTCGTCCCCGAAGGTGGCTCGCTGTACCAGCACAACATGACGATGGTCGTCGATGGTCACACGGGCATCGAGCACGCCATCCCCGTGCCGGCGGTCTACGAAGACGTCGTGCAGCTGTGGTCGGGCACCGAGACCGGCTACACGCCGACTTTGGTCGTCGCCTACGGCGGCCGTTGGGGCGAGGACTACTGGTACCAGCACACCGACGTCGCGGATCACCCCCGTCTCACGCGCTTCGTCCCGCGCGAGCGCCTCGAGCCCCGGGCGCGCCGACGTGCCTACCTGCAAGACGACGACTGGAACCACATCAAGGTGGCGACGGCGGCCGCGCAGCTCCAAGACGCCGGCGTCTCGGTGCAGCTCGGCGCCCACGGCCAGCGCGAAGGACTCGGCGCGCACTGGGAGCTGTGGATGTTCGCCCAAGGCGGCATGACGCCCCTCGAGGCGCTGCGTGCCGGCACCTTGGACGCCGCGGCCTACATCGGACTCGACGCCGAGATCGGTTCGCTGGAGCCCGGCAAGATGGCCGACCTGGTCATCATCGACGGCGACCCCCTCGCCGACATCCGCCAAAGCGAAAAGGTCATCTACACCATGGTCAACGGCCGCCTCTACGACGCGGAGACGATGGACCAAGTGGCCCCGACGGCCGAGCCGCGTCGCCGCTTTTGGTGGGAGCTGGACGCCCTCGCGCCCTGATAGGATGCGCCATGCTTCGCCCCGCGCGTCCGCTTTGGCGGCTTTCGAGGACTTCCACCGCCTTCGGGTTGGCGCTCGGCGTAGCCGCGAGTCTGTCGGCGTGTGACGGGGACAGCTCCGAACAGCCGGACGCGCCGACGATCGAAGCTTCGCCCTCAGTCCCCGGCGGCGCGCCGACGGCCACGGGCGCGCCGGACCCGGTGCCCGCGACGGGGGCACCCGCGGCGACGGCCAAGGCCGAGGCCGAGGCGGCCGGGGCCGGGGCCGGGACGCAGCCCGCCGAGGCGGCGGCCAGCCTCGAAGGCATCGCCGGTCTCAACCTCGAAGGCTCCACACCGGGGCAGCGCGCTCGGGCGGCGAGCTTGCTCGAGACCGAGAGCAGCGCGTGCGGCAAGGCGCACAGCTTGCTGACCTCCCTGCGCGAGGATCCGAGCTGCCGCGACTCGCTGCTCTTGGCGCAGTTCATCGTCGACCAGACCCGCAAGGGCATTCGCCCCCTCGACTTGGCGAGCATGGTCGGCGAGCGGCGCAAGGAGCTCGAGCCCAAGATGATCGTGACCGAGGGCCGACCGATCTACGGCAACCCCCGCGCGCCGGTGACGCTCGTCGTCTTCGCCGACTTTCAGTGCCCGCACTGCGCGGCCGAGGCCCCAAAACTCCAAGCCGCCGTCGATGCGGCCAAGGGGCGCGCCCGCCTGGTGTTCATGCACTTCCCGCTGAACAACCACGCGATGGGGCGACGCGCGGCCATGGCCACCGAGGCCGCCTTTGCCCAAAAACCCGAGGCCTTTTGGGCCCTGCACAACGCGGTGTTCACCAAGCAAGCCACGACTTTCGACGATCCCGACGCCGTCGAGGCGAAGCTGCGCGGCTACGCAAAGTCGGTGGGCCTCGACCTCGCGCGCTTCGACGAGTTCATGAAGTTCGATCGAGGCGCCGAGGCGATCGAGGCTGGCAAGAAGATGGGCGATCAGCTCGGGATCACCGGGACGCCTGCGGTCTACGTCAACGGGCGTACCTACAGCCCCTACTTCTTTGGCGGCGACCTCGGCGGGTGGATCGAGGACGCCGCCAATCGCCCCGCGGGCTAGGGTCTAGCGACGACTCCGCTGGGCCTGACGCTGGCGCTCTTGCTGCGCCTTGCGTTGCCGCTCTTGCTCGGCGCGTTGCCGGTCTTGCTCGGCCTTGCGACGACGCTCTTGCTCGGCACGCTGGCGCTCTTGCTGCGCCTTGCGTTGCCGCTCTTGCTCGGCGCGTTGGCGGTC
>JAUIJR010000285.1 GCA_030431075.1 Polyangia bacterium
GCGCGCCCGACCGGCACAAGGCGTGTGCACCCGATGATAGTCGCGGGGATGAAGGTAGATGGTCGTGGCCAGCCCGCCGATGAAGTCCTCGGCCAAGTCCTCGTCACCTATGAGTTCCGCGATCGTAAAGGCGTGCCCCTTGGCCCGAACCTCGGTGCCGCCCTCGATGCGACGTGAGTCTCGCAAGGCGCCGTCGCTGGGTGCGACCCAGCGGTCGCCGTGCAGGTCGACGGGGCGCGCGTCGTCTTTGAGGGTGCGTGTGAAGAACTCGTCGAAGGAGGCGTAGCCCGCGTCGAGCTCGCCGGGGTCGACCTCTTCGAGCGCGACCGAGAAGTAGCGCGCGTAGATCCGAACGGCCGCGCGGGTGATCGGGGCCGGCAAGCGCGCCCGTGCGGCGGCCCCCATCGCGCGACTCGCCGCGAAGGCCGGCCAGTCCGGCGAAATGTCCAAGAGCGCAGCCGCCAACTTGGCGCGCAAAGGGGGTACAGGCGAGCTCACGGGGCCGCGCCAGGTTAACGGAGAGGCCGCCGAAACCGCAAGGAATGCGGTATTCGACGGCCTTGGGGGGTCCGGGGTCCGCGCAGGGACCCCCACCCACTCTCGCTCACCTGCGCATCTCCCCAGCGCAGGCGCCCAGAGCTCCTAGATGTCGTAGTACAGGAAGAATTCATGCGGATGGGGCCGCATGTTGACCGGCGTGACCTCGTTGTCCCGCTTGTACGCGATCCAGGCCTCGAGTAGGTCGCGGCTGAACACGTCGCCCTTGAGCAAGAACTCGTGGTCGGCCTCGAGGGCCGCGAGGGCCCCCTCGAGCGACCCCGGAACCGAGGGCACGTCGGCCAGCTCTTCGGGGGTGAGGCTGTAGATGTCCTTGTCGAGCGGCGCGCCCGGGTCGAGCTTGCGCTCGATTCCGTCGAGCCCAGCCATCAGCAGGGCGCTGAAGGCGAGGTAGGGGTTCGCGGTGGGGTCCGGGGTACGGAACTCGATGCGAATCGCCTTGGGCGAGCTCGAGTAAGTCGGGATGCGGATACTCGCCGAGCGATTGCGCGAGGAGTAGGCCAAGTTGACCGGCGCCTCGAAGCCCGGGACCAAGCGCTTGTAGCTGTTGGTCGAGGGGTTCGTGAACGCGCACAGCGCTTGCGCGTGGGTCAAGATGCCCGCGATGAAGTGCAGGGCCATCTGCGAGAGGCCGCCGTACTGCTCACCGGCGAAGAGCGGCTGACCGCCCTTCCACAGCGACATGTGCGTGTGCATGCCGTTGCCGTTGTCGCCGAAGATCGGCTTGGGCATGAAGGTCACCGTCTTGCCGGCGCGTCGCGCCACGTTCTTGATGGCGTACTTGAACCAGCACATCTTGTCGGCTTGCGAGAGCAAGCTGTCGTAGCGGATGTCGATCTCGGCTTGGCCACCCGAGGCGACCTCCATGTGCTGACGCTCGACCGTGATGCCGAGGTCCTCGAGGGCCATCACCATCTCCGTGCGCAGGTCGTGCAGGGAGTCGGTCGGGGGCACGGGCACGTAGCCGCCCTTTTGGCGGACCTTGTAGCCGAGGTTGGGAAACTCCTCGCGGTTGGTGTTCCACACGCCCAGGTTCGAGTCCACCGCGTAGCTGCTGGTGTGGCCCTGCGACTCGTAGCGCACGTCGTCGAAGATGAAGAACTCGGCCTCGGGACCGAAGTAGGCGACGTCGGCCAAGCCGGTGCTTTGCAGGTAGGCCTCGGCGCGCTCGGCCAGAGCACGAGGGCAGCGCTCGTAGGAGGAGCGCGTGATGGTGTCCACGACCTTGCCCATGAGCACCAAGGTCGGGTGCTCCATGAAGGGGTCGACCATCGCGGTGCTGGGCTCGGGCATCACCAGCATGTCGGAGGCGTTGATGCTCTTCCAGCCGCGGATCGACGAACCGTCGAATCCGAAACCTTCTTCGAAGGTGTCGACCTCGAGCTCGTGGGCCGGGACGGTGAAGTGCTGCCATGCGCCCAACATGTCGATGAAGCGCAGGTCGACCATGCGGATGTCTTGGTCTTTGATGAATTCGATGACGTCTTGGGGAGTTTTCAGGTCTTGCATCGCTCGTTCTCGCTCGTTCGTTCGTTCTCGTCGTCTAGGCCAACCCAATGAGAGTTTTTGGGGGGTCGCGCTTCGTCCTACGCGACGGTGGGTGCAGTCGATGGGGGCGCCCTCACAGGGCCGGGTCGCCCCGTTCGCCCGTGCGGATCCGGATGGCATCCATGATGGGCGTCAAAAAGATCTTGCCGTCGCCGATCCGGTCGCTGGCCGCGACTTCGCGGATGGCGTCGACGACCTCGTCACAGCGCGCGCTCGGGACGACCGTCTCGACGCGCAGCTTGGGGACGAAGTCGATGGTGTAGCTCGAGCCCCGGTAGACCTCGGTCTTGCCGCCGGTGCGGCCGAAGCCACGCACCTCGGACACCGTCATGCCCCCCACCCCGAGCTCGCGCAGACGGTCTTTGACGTCGTCGAGGACGAAGGGCCGGATGATGGCCTCGACCTTCACCATGGGAAAATCTTCGATGCTCAGCGCCATGGGCTTTCCTCTTGGTGCGGGGGCTCGGGATCCAGGCTCTCGAGGCAGCCGCGCGCGGCCGCGACGTTCTCGAAGCCGAGTTCATCGAGCAGCGCGTCGAGTTCTTCGGTGACCCGAACCGAGGCCGAGGGCTCCGAGAAGTTGATCGTGCCGAGCTGCACGCAGGTCGCCCCGGCCATGATGAACTCGAGGGCGTCCTCGCCGCTGATGATGCCCCCCATCCCGCAGATCGGGAGCTCGGGCAAGGCGCGGTGCACCTGGTGGACCATCCGCAGCGCGACCGGCTTGATGGCGGGACCCGAGAGCCCGCCGTAGGTCGTGGCGATGCGAGGTCGTCGCTTGCGGACGTCGATGGCCATCCCCGTGATCGTGTTGATCAGCGAGACCCCGGCCGCGCCGGCTTCGGCCACCGCCTGGGCCATGCCCACGATGTCCGCGACGTTCGGCGTCAGCTTGACCACGACGGGGATGTCGGTGGCCTCGGTGACGGCGCGGGTCAACTTGTGCGCGACCTCGGGCACGGTGCCGAACTCGATGCCGCCCTTTTTGATGTTGGGGCACGAGATGTTCATCTCGAGCACGTCGATGCGTCCCGCGGATCCCTCGCTGAGCTCGCGCGCGCACTGGACGTAGGTCTCGAAGTCCGTGCCGAAGAAGTTCACCCAGATGCTGACGCCGAGCGAGGCCAAAAAGGGCAGCTTTTCGGACAAGAAGGCCTCGACCCCGACGTTCTCGAGGCCGATCGAGTTGAGCATGCCGGAGGCCGTCTCGTAGATCCGCGGCACCGGGTTGCCCCGGCGCGGAAGCGGCGAGATGCCCTTGGTCGAAAGCCCGCCGAGGCGCTTCAGGTCCAAGAACTGCTCGAACTGCTGCGCGTAGGCGAAGCAGCCCGAGGCGGTGAGGATCGGGCTTTGCAGCGACAAAGGCCCAAAGTCGCAGGCGAGGCGGCTCATGACCAGCGCACCTCCCGGGCGTCGAAGACGGGGCCGTCGGTGCAGCAGTACTTGTAGGGCAGCTCGCCGTAGACGGGCACCGCACAGCCCAGGCACACCCCGAAGCCGCAGCCCATCTGCTCTTCGAGACAAAGGTGCGCGGGCACCCCGAGCTCGAGGGCCAGCTTGCGCACGGCTTGGAGCATCGGGGTCGGTCCGCAGCTGAGCATCCGCAGCGCGCGGCCCTCGGCCTTGGCCGCCCTGAGACGCTCGAGCAAGGGCACGGTCACGAAGCCTTTGTGTCCCCGCGAGCCGTCTTCGGTGGCGACCACCAGCTCGACGCCCGCGGACTCGATCGCCTCGGTGAGCACGATGTCCGCCTCGCTGCGTCCGCCGTAGAACAAGACCACGTCCTTCGCCGCACCGGCTTCGGCCGCGCGCCGGGCGTAGAGGTGCAAGGGCGGAAGTCCGACGCCCCCCGCGACGAGCAGGCTCAGCTCGTCACCTTCGGGCTCTGGAAAGCCGGTGCCCAAAGGCCCCGTGCAGGTCAGCGGAGTGCCGGCCTCGGCTTCGGAGAGCAGCGCGGTGCCCCGTCCGAAGACCTTGGCGAGCACGGAGAAATGTCGATCGTCACGAACGTCGAGCACGCTGAAGGCACGCCCGTTGAGCAGGTCCCTGCCCCACTCGCCCCGCAGCATGACGAACTGTCCTGCGCGGGTCTCGGCGATCGGAGTCGACACCGGTGCCTCCAGATCCAACTGGAAGTACCCTCCGGTGAGCGCCGTGTTGCGTTCGACGATCACCCGAAACTGGGCGGCCGGCACGGGGCGGGATTGCCACAGGCGCGCCCAGAGATCCACCGCCGCTTGCGAGCCTCCGGCGCCGACCCCAAAAGGCTCGGATCCCCCGGATCTCTCAGCCAATCGGCTCTAGGCGCCAGATCTCGGCGTCGTCGGGCGGATCGCTGTAGTAGTCGGGCCGCCGCCCCACCTTCTCGAAGCCCAAGCCCGCGTAGAGGCTCTGCGCGGCCGAATTCCGGCTCGCAACCTCCAAGACGCAGGCCCGGGCGCCTTCTCGCGCTGCGCGCACCAGCAGATCGACCAGGAGATCTCTCCCGTGCCCCTGCCCACGGAGGGCTGGATCCACAGCGATCCGCTGGAGCTCCCAGGTCTCGTCGAGGGCCCACAAGTTGGCGTAGCCGACCCGCCTCCGCCCCCGCTCGGCCACCCAGACCCAGGCGCGCGGGTTGGCGACCTCGCTCGCCCACTGCGCGGCGGTCCACGGCCGCCCAAAACAGCGCGCGTCCATCTCGACCAACCAGCGCAGGCGGGCGGCGTCGGCGGCGTCCAGGCTCTCGCCCTCCAAGCGCCGCAAGCTAAGCCGCGAGGCGCTCACGCGGAGCCGCCCTCGAGGCCCAGCCGCGCCGGGCCCCGAGCGAGGCGCACCAGCTCGCGCCCGAGCCCCCCGCTTTTGATCTCCTTGTCGATGCCGATCCCGGCTTGGGCCGAGCTGAGCAGCACGTCGCGCGGATGCATGCCCAAAGCCCGCCCAAAGCTCGCCGGCAACAGACCGCGCTCGGACTTGCTGAGCTTGTCGCATTTGGTGGCCACGACCAGGCAAGGCAGCTGCGCCTCGCTGGCGAACTCGAGCATGTCCATGTCGAGCTCTTGGGGTCCGCGACGCGCATCGATCAGCACCAGCAAGCCACGTAGCGCCGCGCGCCGCTGCACGTAGGCGCCGATCATCGGCCCAAAGCTCTCGCGCACCCGCTTGTGGGCCTTGGCGAAGCCGTAGCCCGGCAGGTCCACGAGACGCATCTCGAAGGCCTCGTCTTTGGGCCCGAGCATCCTCATGGCGAAGAAGTTGAGCATCTGCGTGCGCCCCGGGGTCGACGACACCCGGGCCAGGCCCTTGCGGGCGCAAAGACGGTTGAGCAGGCTGGACTTGCCGACGTTGGAGCGCCCGGTCACCGCCACCTCGGGCAAGGTGGCCTCGGGGCAGTGCTTCAGGTCGGGGGAAGAGAGCTCGTAGCTGGCGTCGACGACCCGCCAAGCGGGTTTTCGCGCGTCCTTGGCGGCTTGGACCACGCGCGAATCATACACGGCTGCTACCCTTGGCCGGCATGCACGTCTACGGTCTCACCGGCGGCATCGGCAGCGGCAAGTCCTCGGTGGCAGAGATGTTCGAGGCCTACGGGATCCCGGTGGTCTCGGCCGACGAACTCTCCCGCATGGTGGTGGCCAAAGGCAGCGAGAGCCTCACCGCCGTGCAGGCCGCCTTCGGCGACGAGGTCCTCGACGAAAATGGCGAGCTCGACCGCCAGGCGATGGCCCGCATCGTCTTCTCCGACGCCACCCGCCGCCGCGAGCTCGAAGCGATCTTGCACCCCCGGATCCGCGAGCGCTTCGAACAGGTCCTCGACGCCCTCGAAAAGGCCGGCCACGAGGTGGTCGTCTACGAGGTCCCCCTGCTCTTCGAAAAGAAGCTCCAAGGCGACATGCACGCCGTCGTCCTGGTGACGGCCTCGACCGACACCCGCGTGGCCCGCGTGATGTCCCGCGACACCTCGACGCGCGAGCAAGTCCTCGCCCGCATGAACGCGCAGATGTCCGAGGCCGAGAAGCGCAAGCTCGCCGACTACGTCATCGACAACGAAGGCGACCTCGACGATCTGCGCCGCGAAGTCGAGATCGTCATTTCTCGCTTCATGAAGCTCGCGCCCGCCGCCGAGCTGCGCATGAATGAGCCGACCCCGAGCTTGGCCAGCAGCTCGGGCGAGCTGAGCATCGAGCTCGAGGCGACCCCGCAGCCCTCCGCGGTGGACACCGTCATCTCCACCTCCCCTCCGCCGGCCTCGGCGCCGCCGCCCGTGGCTCCCCAAAGCGAGAAGGCCACCATGCCCCCCGCGCCCCCAGGACCCACCATTCCCGGTGGCCTGCTTCCTCCGCCCCCCAAGACGAGCAAGTAGTCGGGGCCAAACGCGGGGCCCACGACCGTGATCGAAGCTGCCCCCCGTGGCACTGCCCCCACATGAACCGCTTCGCCTTCGCCCTCCTCGCGCTTCTCGCCGCCTCCGCGTGCGGCCCCGGCGTGGGTAGCGGCGGAAGCGAGTCGGGTGAGTCGTCCAGCGTGTCGGGTGAGTCCGGCGAAGCCGGCGAGAGCGAGGAGTCGGGCGAGACCGGCGACCCGGGCATCTGCGAAGACCCCAAGCCCGAAACCCCGGTCAGCTTCGACATCGACGTCTCCGGCTGGCCGGTCGCCTTCGAGGCCGGCCAAGCGAGCGGCCTGCAGATCCTGAGCTGCACGCTGACGGCGACGGGCATCGCCGGTCCGGTCGGCGCCTTCGTGGCCGAGTTCGACTGTAGCGACGGCACGAACAGCGGCGAGGTCCGGATCACGATCTTCGACATCGACACCGACACGACGGTGGCCTCCGACGCGCCCGAGTTCGAGCTCGAGCTCTACGCCGGCCTTCCGCCCCTCGGCGGTGACGACGAGGTCCGCCCCCGCGAGCTGGGCGCCGAGGTCGAAGAGTTCATCTTGCGCGACGGCGGCGGCCTGGTCCTCGGCGGTTTTGATCGCAGCTCCGAGTTCCGCCCGGTCTGGGATCCCATCGGCTTGTCCCACG
>JAUIJR010000286.1 GCA_030431075.1 Polyangia bacterium
ATCTTGGCGCGCGGCCCCGGCTCGATCTGAAAGCGTAGATCTGCGTGCCCCTTTTCTTGGTCGATCCAAGCCTCGCGCGAGACCTCGGCTTCGGGGTAGCCGGCGCCGCGCAGCGCCTCGCGCATGGCCTGGGTCGCCTCGTTGATCACGGGGACGGTGAACTTGGCGCCCTCGTCGAGCTTGGCCAGCGCCTCGACCTCCGTTTGGGTGATGCCGCCCGTGGGCGAGCCTCGCCACTCGAACTGCCGCTTGCGCACGGTGGTCCCCGGTCCCTCGCTCAAGTCGATGTCGACCCGCGCGCGCCGGCGGTGCATGGGTTTGTCGGCCCGACGCACCTCGACCTCGAAGCGGTGGACCTGCACGTGGTAGTGACCGTGCGAAGCGTAGAGCCGCTGGATCCGCTCGGTGTCGACCGCCTCGAGCCCGGGCAAGTAGTAGTGCCGGTTGCTGGTCCCGAGGCCTCGACTCGGTCGCAAGTTGAGGTACTCGAGGAACTCCTTTTTCTCGAACTCCTCGACCCCCTCGACGTCGACGCGCTTGACCAAGGGCCCGGGCACCTCGGCCTTGGCCCGACGCCGACGCGCGCAGCCGCTGAACGACGCCAAGCCGAAGCACACGCACAGCCAGGCGACCCACGCCGCGCGAACGCGCCGGGCCGGGGTGCGCGGGGCGGGCGCAGGGCTCACGGCCCAGCTTGGCCCGCATCGGCGGCGGCGCAAGCGGCGGTCGAGGATGCGCTTCACGAGGACTTCGTCTGGCCTCGAAACGCCCGTCCGCGCCCTACTTGGGCACCGACTCGATGTTGTGCGTGCCCTCGCCGTCGGTGAAGGTCACCGTCGAGACATAGGGCTTGTTGCCGTCGTTCTTGTCGATGATCTCGCAGGTCCACTTGGAGTCGGGGATCGAGACCAGCACGGCGTCCGAACAGGTGACCTCGAGGTCGTGACCGGCGAAGTTCGGGTTCGCGCGGATCTCCTCGGCCGCCTGCTCGCCGGTCAGCGTCGTGTACTTGGGCTCCCACTGCACCTCGCCGGTCTCGGCGTCGGTGACCTTCACGCTCACCGGGATCTGCGTGCCGTGTACCTCGCAGGTGCACTCGAAGCTGTTGCCGTTGACCATCTTTTGATCATCGGGACAGTGAATCTCCTTGGCCTCGAGCTTGTGGTCCAAAAGCCAGGCTTTGAGCGCGGCTTCGAGCTTTTCTTGGGAGACTTTCGGCTCCAGGAAATCGCAACCGCCGAGCATGACGGGGAGGAGGAGGAGGCACGAGAGGCGGCGCATGCCGGGAGTCTACGCGAAGACGCGCGATCGCGGGCTGCTCACCGTGCGACGGGGGACGATCGCGCGCCCATCTGCGCAGCTCGCTCAGATTTCGGTAGGCTCCAGCATGCACTTACGTCGTGCCCCGCGGCGGGCCCTCATCGCTGTGACGCTGATCGTCTGGAGTGGCTGCAAGGAGTCCTTCGTCTCCGGCGACGACGAGGACGAGAGCGAGGCGACCAGCCTCGAGTCCAGCGAAGCCGAAGGCGAGGCTTCCTCCTCGGAGGCGTCGACTACGTCGACCACGAGTGGGGACGGCGATGGAGATGGAGATGGAGATGGAGATGGAGATGGAGATGGGGACGGCGACGGAGATGGGGACGGCGACGGAGATGGGGACGGCGACGGAGATGGGGACGGCGATGGAGACGGCGACGGCGACGGCGACGGCGCGAGCGTCGATGAGCTGCCTCCGGGTGCGATCTTGTTCTTCGACGGCGACTGCCCTGCGGGTTGGGGGGAGATCACCGAGGCGCGCAACCGCTACCTGCGCGTCGACGACGGCATGGGGGCGACCAACGAACTTGGAGGCGCGGCCGAGCACAGCCATGAGCTCGGGGTGCACAGCCGGCCGCGAGTGATGTCGTGTCCCTGGCCGGGGTGACCTCGGTTGGAAGTGGCAACGGACAGATTCCCAGCCATGCCCACACCGGGACCTCGAGTTCCGCCGGTGCCGCCCATACCCACCCCATCACCGACTCCACGCTGCAAGCCAGCGGTCCCGCGGCAAACCTGCCCGCCTACCGTGAGGTCGTCGTCTGCGCGGCCAATGCGACGGCCGAGGTCCCGGTCGGCGCGCGCATCTTGGTGCAAGGCGAATGCGTCGGCCCCTGGACGGCCGACGCGAGCTTCGACGATCGCCTCTTGCGCGGGCACGACGGCGACGACGACCAAGCCGAGACGGGGGGCAGCGACACCCACGATCACACCATCGCGCACGACCACGGGGGCGCGACGGGACTTTCGCCCAGCCACACCCATGGCGTGAACTTGAACAGTCTCGTCGTCACCAACGGCGCGACGCGGAACGTCAACGGCAGCGCCCCGCTCTCGGCCATCGCCGAGTACGAGCACGCCCACTCCGCCCAGCTCACGGCCTCCCAGCACCTGCACAACATCGACGCGCCGACCGCGAGTTCGGCCAGCGGCGGGGATGCCCCCTCGTGGCGTGCGGCCGAGGTCTGCGGGGCCAGTAGCGACGGGGCGCGCGTCGGCGAGGGCATGTTCGTGCTCTTCGAGGTCGACTGTCCGGCGGGCTGGCGCGTCCCGCCAACCGTCTCGTGGACCGGCCGTTTCATTCGCGGTCGCGGGGCCGAGACCAACGCCCCGGCGACCGGGGGCAGCGACACCCACGCCCACGACGCGACGCACGATCACCTCACCAGCGAGAACGGCCACGGACACGTCGTCAGCGGCGTGACGACCTCGACTTACACCGCGGCGGCCGTGGCCAACTACGGCAGCGGAGTCTCCTCGACCACCGGCGAATCGCACGCGCACGCCTTGAGCGCGGTCGGCTCGGCCGACTCGCACGGCCACAGCCTCGGGTCCACGACGGCGAGCTTGGGCAACGTCGAGGCGCTGCCCGAGTACCGCGAGTTCGTCTTGTGCGAGCTCGAGCCCTGAGACTCACGACCTGAGACTCGAGACCTCAGCCCTGAGCAGGGCCGAAGCTAAAACTAGAGCTCCCGCAAGGCCGCGGCCATGCGGCGCGCGGCCTCGAGGACGCGGGGGCCCGGCCGTCCGGCGAAGGCCTCGTCCAGGGGGAGGACCCGGCCGAGTCGCGCCGCTCGCAAGTCTTCGAGACCCTCGCGCTCGATCAGGCGCCGCGGGTCCAGCTTGGACTCGGCCACGCCGCACCACGAGACGAAGCAGATGTCGGGATCGGCCGCGACGAGGGCCTCGGGCGCGAGCTCGAAGGAGCTCTCGGGTCGCGCGGCGAAGGGGTTGCGACCGCCGGCGAGCTCGATGAGTTCGTTCGAGTAGCAAGCACCCCCCGGCGTGAACATCGGGCGCGGCCACCACTCGAGGTAGACGCGCCAGGGCTCGCCGTCGGGGCGAAGCGGACGGCTTTGGCGCAGGGCCTCGCGTTGGGCCGCGAAGTCGGCGGCTACGCGCTCGCCCGCATCGACGAGGTGCAAGGCGGCGGCCGTGCGTCGAATGTCGGCTTCGATCTGGTCGAGGGACTTCGGGGCCAAGACCAGCTGCGGCACGCCACGCGCGCGCAAGCCCGTGACGATGCGCTCCATGCCGGGGACGCTCAGCGAAGAGACGACCAAGTCCGGCGCCAAGGCGGCCACGCGATCGAGGTCGGGGCCCAAGTCGGGGCCCAGGCGCTCGAGGGTCTCGACCGCGGGCGGAAAGTCGCTCGAGTCCTCGCAGGCGATGACGCGATCGAAGGCGCCCAGGGCTTCGACCATCTCGGCGTTCGAGGGAGCCAAAGTGATGATGCGTCGCGGCGCGGTAGCCGGCACCGGGTCCGAGAGCTGGGCGGCCGAGATGACGTCTCGGCGGGTCCCCTCCCCTTCGAGCTCCAGCTCGAGCTGCGTGCACCCGCGCGCGAAGAGCCACGCCCGCAGCGCGCCTTCGAGCTCGGGATCCGCAGCCGAGTCGGCATCCACCCACTGGCCGTCGAGGGCGAGGTGGGCGGTGCCCACGCGATCGCCGAAGTCGAGTTCGAAGCTCTCGGCGCGCGGACGCTCGGCCCACGCAGGGTCGAGCTGCACGCGCCGGGCTCGGTGCGCGCGGGTCTCCCACTGCTGCTCGGGCTTTTTCATCGGGCCCTCGCTGGCCTAGGTGATCTTCTCGCCCGGCTTCGCGCGCGGGTCGAGCTCGAGCACGGTGACCGCGTCGTCCGAGGCCCCGGCCGCGAGCACCATGCCCTCGCTCAGCCCAAAGCGCATCTTGCGAGGCGCGAGATTCGCGAAGAGCACGACCTTCTTGCCCACGAGTTCCTCGGGCGCGTAGGACTTCGAGATGCCCGAGAACACGTTGCGGCGTCCGAGCGGGCCGACGTCCAAGGTCAGCTGCAAGAGCTTGCGAGCACCTTCGACCGGCGCGCAGGCGACGACCTCGGCCACGCGCAGATCGATGCCGCCAAAGGCGTCGATGCTCACCTCCTCGGCCAGCGCCTCGACCTCGTAGTCGTAGCTCGCAGCCTCGCCGTCGTCGCCACCGTCACCTTGCGCTTCGGCCATGTCGGCCTTGCTCGCCTCGACGATGGCCTCGAACTTCTTCGGGTCCACGCGGTCGGCCAGGGTCTCGTACTCGCCGATCTCGGTGCCCACCGGCACCGGCTCGACGGCGTTGGCAAAGCTCAAGGGCGCTTCGAGCTTCAGCATCCGCTCGACCTTCTCGGCCCAGGCCGGCAGCACCGGCTTGAGGATCGCGGCGACGATCTTGGTCGCCTGCACGCCGGCGCTGACGATGGCCTTGGCCTGCTCCGGATCCGACTTGGCCAGCTTCCACGGGGCCTTCTCGGTCACGTAGCCGTTGACCTCCTCGGCGATCTCTTGGGCCACCCGCAAGGCGCGGGCGCTCTCGAAGTCGGCGTACAAGGCGGGCACTTCGGCCAGACGCTCGCGCGCGCGGGCCAACAAGAGCTCCCCCGCTTCGTCGAGGGCGGCGACCGTGCCGTCGAGCTTGCCGTGCAAGAACTTGATCGTGCGGCTGGCCAGGTTCGCCAGCTTGTTGACCAAGTCGCCGTTCACCCGCCCGACGAAGTCCTCGAAGCTCAAGTCGAAGTCGTCTTGGCCCTTGCCGAGCTTGGCGGCCAGGTAGTAGCGCAGGTAGTCCGGCTCGAGGTGGTCGAGGTAGGTGCGCGCCAAGATGAAGGTGCCCTTGGACTTGGACATCTTCTCGCCGTTGACCTGCAACCAGCCGTGCACCTGCACGCGCGAGGGCGGCGTGTAGCCCGAGGCCTCGAGCATCGCCGGCCAAAAAAGGCAGTGGAAGTAGACGATGTCCTTGCCGATGACGTGGACGATCTCGGTGTCCGCGGGGGTCGACTTCCAGTAGGCGTCGAAGTCCCGGCCCGTCTCGGCGCACAGCTTGTCGGTGGCCGAGATGTAGCCGATCGGCGCGTCGAACCACACGTAGAAGTACTTGCCCGGATGCCCGGGGATCTCGAAGCCGAAGTAGGGCGCCTCGCGCGAGATGTCCCAGTCTTTGAGCCCCTCTTGCATCCAAGTCTCGAGGTAGCCACGTGTGGCCTCGGGCAGCACCGCCTTTTCGCGCACCCAGCCCTCCAAGAACTCTTGGTGGCGACCCAGGGGCACGAAGAGGTGCTCCGACTTGCGCAGCTCGAGCGCGCCGCCGCTGAGCGCCGAGCGTGCGTCGATGAGTTCGGTCGGTCGGTAGGTCCGACCGCAGCTCTCGCAGCCGTCGCCGTACTGGTCGGGCGTCTTGCAAAAGGGGCAAGTGCCCTTGATGAAGCGGTCGGCCAAGAACATGCCGTCCTCGACGCCCCAGTACTGCTCGATCTCGCGGCAGATGATGTCGCCGCGCTTTTCCATGGCCTCGAAGATCGCGCTCGCGTGCTTGCGGTTCTCCTCGCTGTGCGTCGAATGGAAAATGTCGAAGCCGATCCCGAAGTCCTGGTAGTCGCGGATGTGCTCTTCGCGGGCGCGCTCGATCAGCGTCTCGGGCTCGATGCCCTCTTTTTGGGCCCGGATCTGGATCGGCGAGCCGTGGGTGTCGTCGGCCCACGCGAAGATGACGTCCTCGCCGGCCATCTTTCGCGCGCGCACGTAGACATCGGTCTGCACCGCCTCGAGCATGTGGCCGAGGTGGATGGAGCCGTTCGCGTAGGGCAGCGCTGCGGTGACGAGGACCCGTTTGGCCATGGGAGGGCGCTTGTAGCACACAGGCCCCCTTTGGGCCCTACACGCCGCCGCCTCCCCGGCCGCGCCTCAGCCCTGCCCGAGATGTCCCGGCGCGGTGCGTCGACGCGGGCGCTCGGCGGAGTCCGCGGGGCGGCTGGCGACGGCCGGATGCGAGCCCGGCACTGCCGGTCGCGAGCTCGGCGCCGCGGGGCGCGAAGGAGACTCGCCGTCGTAGAGCATCTGCTGGAGTTGGGAGAGCACGTTGGCCGCCACCTCCTTGCGACGCTCGAGTTGGTTGAGAACGTCGTCGACCGAGTTGGCGAGGCCGCCCACGAGCTCGGGCAGCTGGTCGATGGCGCGGTGGCGGATCCTTCGTGGCGCCTCGAGCAGGGGAATCACCGAGCCGGGGCTTTGGCGGCTGAGGTCCCGTCGCGCCTCGAGGACTTTGAGGGTCTTGTACAGCAGCCGAAAACGTCCCTTGTGCCGGCCGTAGGCGAGGTAGCCCAGCTCGATCACGCGCTTTTGATCGGGGCCCACGTTCACGTCCTCGATCAGGGGCCGCTCGAGGGTGTAGTCCATCCCGATCCCGAGGCGACCGAGGGTCTCGTCGATCTGGGTGAGGACCAGGTTCAGCTCGTCGGAGCCGCGGTTGAGTTTTCGGGCCGCGTGGCCCAGTTGGTACATGCCGTCGGTGATGCTCATGGTGTCTTCCCTTCCGGGTTCCGGGTCTCGGAATGCCGCCTCGTCGGGCGGCGCGCGCGACCCGCTTCCACGGGCCACCGCACCACGGTAAGAGCGCCCCCCTGCGCCGGCAAGGTTTAGACACAGATTTTTTTGTACCGAAGATTGCGCGATCGCGCCGTTTTGACTGGCGCCCTGCTCGATCCTGGTGCACCTTTTTAGTGCACATGGTGCAGCATGCTGCTCCAATGATGTGCAGGCCAGCAGTCCCGG
>JAUIJR010000287.1 GCA_030431075.1 Polyangia bacterium
CATCCCGACGCCTTCGCCTTCGAAGGTCCGGGCGTGGCCACCATCGTCACCCCCCAAGGCACGCGCACGGTGGTCGTCGAGCCCTGGACGGCGATCGTCTTGAAGTAGCCCGCTTTGAGCGGGCGCCGGATCTCCTGCGCGCTCAGGCGCGCACGGCCTTCGCCACCGCATCGAAGGCGACGCGCTGCTGCTCGCCGCTTTGCATGTGCTTGAGGCTCAGCTCGCCCGCGGCCAGCTCGTCCTTGCCCAAGATCCCCGCCCAGGGGGCATCGACTCCGGGGCTGTTGGCGTAGGTGAGCTGCTTTTTGAGCTTGGCCGCCTCTGGGTAGACCTCGACGCGCAGGCCCTGGGCGCGCAGGCGCGTCGCCAACTCGAGGGGCGCGCGCTCCGGGACGTCCATCCAGCACAACAAGAGCTCCGGGCCCGCGCCGAGCTCGGGGTACATGCCGCGCTCTTCCATGACGACCAAGATGCGCTCGAGGCCGAGCGAGAAGCCGACGGCCGGCACCTCTTGTTTGCCGAACATCCCGACCAGGCCGTCGTAGCGGCCTCCGCCGCCGATGCTGCCGGCCAAGTCGGAGACCGCGGCTTCGAAGATCGGGCCGGTGTAGTAGCTCAAGCCACGCGCCAAGGTGGGGTCGACGCGAAGTCGAGGGCCGGCGGGTGAGCTTTGGGCCAAGTCCAAGAGCTCGCGCAAGCCGGCGATGGCCTCGCGCCCCGCCTCGTCGACGGTCGCGGCCAAAGCCTCGAGGCGCGCCGCGTTGTCCTCGCCCTCGAGGGAGATGGTCTCGAGCAGACGCGTGGCCGAGTCGCTGGAGATCCCGCGCTCGGCCAGCTCCTTGGCGACCCCGTCGGGGCCGATCTTGTCGAGCTTGTCGACCGCGACCAAGGCCGTGCTCTCGAGCTCGGCCGCGATGCCGCTGCAGCGGATCATCGCGCGCAAAAGCTCGCGGTGGTTGAGCTTGACCTCGAAGTCCTCGAAGCCCAGGCGCGACAAGGCGGTGCACACGGCCGAGAGCACCTCGGCTTCGGCGAGCTGGCTCGTGGTGCCCGTGATGTCCACGTCGCACTGGTAGAACTCGCGAAAGCGTCCACGCCCCGGACGATCCGCGCGCCAGACCGGCTGGATCTGGTAGCGCTTGAAGAACTTGGGCAGCTGCCCGTACTGCGCGACCACCCGTGCGAGCGGCACGGTCAGGTCGTAGCGAAGTCCCTGGTCGGCCAGCTCGCTCTCTTCGGCCGCGCGCCCCTCGTCGCGTGCGCCTTCGGTCGCGCGGGTCAGCTTGTCGCGGCGGTGCAACAAGCGATACATCAGCTGGTCGCCCTCGTCGCCGTACTTGCCGAGCAAGGTGCTCAAGTTCTCGATCGAGGGGGTCTCCAGCGGCGCGAAGCCGTGCTGGCGGTAGACCTCTTCGATCACGCCGACGACGTGTTTTCGGCGCAGCAGATCCGCGGGCAAAAAGTCCCGCATGCCGCTCGGGGGCTTGGTGGAGATCTTGCTCATGCGCCGGCTCCCTCGCGCGCGGGCGCCAAGCTGACTTGGATCGTCTCCTCGTCGATCTGGTCTTCGACCTGATGTTCGAGGGCCGTGGCCCCGGCTTCGACGCCTTCGAGCGCGAGGGCCAAGGTCTCGCCGGCGATCAGCTCGCGCAAGCTCGCGTCGGCCAAGGTCGCCGCCACCGGCCCGCCCGCGGGCGTCGCCACGCGCACGGAGATCCGTTGCGTGACCTCGAGGTCGGCGCTCTTGCGCAGGTTTTGGATGCGGTTGATCAGCTCGCGAGCCAAGCCCTCGTGCAGCAGGGCCTCGTCGATGTTCGTGTCCAGCACGACGGTGATCCCCGCTTGGGACTCGACCACCATGCCCGGCTTGGGCGCGCGCACGAAGACGAGATCGTCGGCGCCGAGGCTCTCGCCTTCGACCTCGACTTGCCCGCCCTCGAGCACCGCGCGCAAGGTCGTGGCGTCGAGTCCGGTGCAGGCCTGCGCGACCTGCTTCATCTTCTTGCCCAAGCGCTTGCCCAAGGACTTGAAGTTGGCCTTGGCCGAGAGCTCGACCAAGCTCGAGTCGTCGGCGACGACCTCGACGCCCTTGACGTTGAGCTCGGCCGCGATCTCCTCGGCGAAGGCCTGCACGGCAGCGCGTGCCTCGGCGTCGGGGCTGGCCACGGTCAGGGTCGCCAGCGGGCGACGCACGCCGATCCGCTCTTGCTCGCGCAAGGTCAGGCCCAAGGCGACGACCTGGCGCGCGGTGGCCACCTGCGCTTCGAGGGCGAGATCCCGGCGGGCCTCGTCGACCTTGGGGAAGGCGCCGAGGTGGACGCTGTCCGCTCCCTCGGGCGCGCGGCCCAGATCCACGACCAGACGCTGGTACATGAACTCGCAAAAGAAGGGCAGCACCGGAGCCATGGCGTGCACGACCGTCACCAGCACCCGGTACAAGGTCGCGTAGGCGTCGGCCTTGTCGCGATCGCCCGCCTCCGAGTCCCCGCGCTTGTTCCAATAGCGACGGCGTCCGCGGCGGATGTACCAGTTGTTGAGGTCGTCACACAGCTCGAGGTAGGCCGGCACCAAGTTGTAGAGGCTGTAACCGCGGTACTCGGCGTCCAAGGCGGCGACGAAGCTTTGCAAGCGCGAGTCGATCCAGCGGTCCAAGGTGCCCTCGGGCGCGCGGGCCAGCGCGGCGTCGTCCGGCGTCCAGCCGTCGGCGCGCGCGTAGGTGACCAAGAAGTTGTAGGCGTTCCACAGCGGCAAGATCACCGTGCGCACGGTGTCGCGCACCGCCTCGCCCGTGGTGTCGTTCTTGTGCTTGCCAAAGCGCATCGGCTCGGCGCGCACCACCGGCGAGTTGATCAGGTAGGCGCGCAGCGCATCGGCCCCGTAGCTGTCGATGACCATCGACGGATCCGGGTAGTTCTTGAGCCGCTTGGACATCTTCTTGCCGTCGGCGGCCAAGATCAGGCCGTTGACGATCACGTTCTTGAAGGCCGGGCGCTCGAAGATGGCGTTGGCCAAGACGTGCAGGGTGTAGAACCAGCCGCGGGTCTGATCGAGGCCCTCGGCGATGAAGTCGGCCGGCAAGTTGGTCTCGACGTACTCGCGGCGGCTCTCGTCGAAGGGGTAGTGGTTTTGCGCGTAGGGCATCGAGCCCGACTCGAACCAGCAGTCGAAGACCTCGCTGACGCGACGCATGGTGCCGCCGGGGGTCTTGCTCGACGCGAAGGTGATCTCGTCGATCTTCTCGCGGTGTAGATCCGTCAAGCTCCCCGACTCGAGACCGGCCAGCTTCTCGAGCTGGGCCCGCGAGCCCACGCAGACCATGTCCGAGGGATCCTCATCGCAGCGCCAAACGGGCAGGGGGGTGCCCCAGTAGCGGTTGCGGCTCAAGTTCCAGTCGCGCGCGTTGGCCAGCCAGTTGCCGAAGCGGCCGCTGCCGACGTGCTCGGGCACCCAGTGGATCTTCTCGTTGTTGGCGACGAGCGCGTCGCGGTGATCTTCGACCTGCATGAACCAGGTCGAGATCGCCATGTACAAAAGCGGCTGATCGGTGCGGTAGCAGTGCGGGTAGGCGTGCACCAAGGTGTCTTGGTCGACCAACTTTTGCTCGGCCTTGAGCTTGGCGATGATCCCTTTGTCGGCGTCCTTGGCGAACTGGCCCGCGAAGTCGGGGACCGTCTCGTCGAAGATGCCGTTGAGGTTCAGCGGGTTGATCAGCGGCAGCTCGTTGGCCCGGCCCACGAGGTAGTCGTCCTCGCCGAAGGCCGGCGCTTGGTGGACGATGCCGGTACCCGAGTCGGTGGTGACGTACTCGGCCGCGACCACCTTGAAGGCCCAACGCGAGCCGTCCTCGCGCTCGCGCCGATCCGCGAAGTAGTCGAACAAGGGCGCATAGGGCCGCCCGACCAGCTCACTGCCCTTGACGCGGGCGAGCTCTTCGGTCGCGCCGATCCGCTCGCGCGCTTGGTAGTCGGCCAAGCGCCCGGGCTCGAGGTAGGCCAGCTCGCCGCTGTCGACGACGCGGACCTTGACGTACTCGACGTCGGGGTGAACGGCCAAAGCGAGGTTGCTCGGCAAGGTCCACGGGGTCGTCGTCCACGCCCACAAGTAGGCGTCGGCTTCGTCCTCGAGGGCGAAGCGCACCGTGATCGAGGGATCTTGGCGGCGCTTGTGGCCCTCTTTGCGCGTGACCGGATCTTTTTCTTGGGGGCCTTGGGCGACCTCGAAGTTCGACAGCGGCGTCCCCAGAGCCGGGGAGACCGGCTGTACGCGGTGGCCTTCGTAGATCAGGCCCTTGTTCCACAGCTGCTCGAAGACCCACCAGACGGACTCCATGAAGGTCACGTCCATGGTCTTGTAGTCGTTGTCGAAGTCGACCCAACGACCCATGCGCTTGACGACCTTCTCCCACTCGGCCGTGAACTCGAGCACGCCCGCGCGGCACGCCGCGTTGAACTCGGGCACGCCGTAGGCTTCGATCTCGAGTCGGCCGTGGACGCCGAGCCGATCTTCGACGAGGGTCTCGATCGGGAGGCCGTGGCAATCCCAGCCAAAGCGGCGCTCAACCCCGTAGCCGGCCATGCTCCAGTAGCGCGGCACGATGTCTTTGATCGTCCCCGCGAGCAGGTGGCCGTAGTGCGGCAAGCCGGTGGCGAAAGGCGGGCCGTCGTAAAAGACGAAGGCCGGTCGATCGCTGCCGGGCGCGCCGGCCCGTAAGCTGCGAGTTTCGACCTCGTTGGCCTCCCACAGGCGCAAGATGTCCGTTTCGAGTCCCGGAAGATCGAGCTGCGAAGGGGGGGCGGCGAAGCCCTCGAAGGTGCTGCTGCGGTCGTCGGCCATGGCGAAGGAGGGCCACGCTAGCGGCGCAGGAAAGGCGCGGCAACGCCTGGCCCCAGCCGGGCCCAAAGCGCTGCAAAGCGCGCAGGGGGCCCACTTCGCGCCTTTTTGCGCGGGCGGCTCCGGATTGCCCCCTACCCGAGCGGCGGGTATCCTCGCCGCGCCCCTTCCCGGGTCGCCACGGCGGCCCATTTGCGGCCCCTCAGCCTCGCCGACCATACGTCGAAGCGACCGCCAACTCCGCCCTCCCCGAGGATTTCCAGGATTTTACCCATGAAGAAGCTTCTCCTCCTCGCCCCCCTGCTCGCGCTCGTCCCGGCCTGCTCTGACGACCAGCCGAAGCCCCCCGGGGATCAAGAGCCCTTTCGCAGCGACTGGCAGACGGTCGCCAACTGGCCCTTCGATCCCGGCGCGGTCGCCACCTTGAACGTCGGCGGCATCGAGACGAGCGACAACTACGCCAACCGAGGCGACATCGAGGTCTACTACACCCTGACCGAGAACCGCATCGTCGTGCAGATGCGCGAGTTCTCCTTCGCGCCCGACTTGGCGACGGCCGAAGAGGACTTCGAGACCCTCGAGCCTTGGATGTACACGGCGAGCTCGCCGCAGCCGCCCGACGAGCTCGAGGCCAGCAGCCCCGACGCGAACTGCCAGTACATCGATCCGGCCGCGCCCGACGTCGCCGTGCCCTGGCCCGATGGCTGCTACGTGCGCGCCTACTACCGCGGCCAGATCCAGCTCCAGCGCGCGGGCGCCGATATCCGCGTGTTCTTGCCCGTCGGCTGGGAGGGCGATCTCAACCTCATCACCCAAGACAACTTGGCCGAGCCCGAGGACTACCCCGATCGCGGCGACATCACCATCGCCGGCCTCGCAGGCAGCGCCAGCGTGGCCTTGGACTCCGGTGAGGTCGACATCCGCTTGGATCCC
The DNA here is from genome assembly GCA_030431075.1 of Polyangia bacterium. Classification (GTDB taxonomy): domain Bacteria; phylum Myxococcota_A; class Polyangia; order Nannocystales; family Nannocystaceae; genus JAUIJR01. Next base: position 5,764 of record JAUIJR010000287.1, read on the forward strand.
AACATCGAGCCGGTGCCCATTTGTTCGGCCCAGCAAAACGCCGACTGCGAAGCGGTGGGTTGGGACACCACCGATCCCAGCTGCACGGCCTGCACCACCTTCGGCCGCATCCGCGTGACCACCCGCGGCGAGCAGCCGATCACCACCACGATCGACGCGCCGGCCAGCCTTTGGGTCAACGGTACTTTCGACAACACCCAGCCCGGTCTGAACCCCTCTTCGGATCCGACCTGCACCTTGGACGTCGACTGCGACGGCTTCGGCGGCTGCAACTGGATCGAGATGGAGGCCTCGCAGCCCTGGAAGGGACGCGTCGAGCTCAACAAGCCCTCCGCCTCCCTCGAGGGCCTGGGCTACAACCTCAACGTCGTCTCCGGCGCCTGCGCCGAGATCGAGGTCGCCAACAGCCCCGACGACTTCATGATGCCGGTCAGCGAAGTGCGCGGCGATTCCGTGCTGTGCACGGGCTGTCTCGCGGATCTCTCGATCCCCGACGCTCCGGCCGCGCCCTGAGGGTCTGCCCCTCCACCGCGAAAAGGCCCGCTTCACGGCGGGCTTTTTCGTGGGCGCAGCCCGATCGGAGCGCAGCGATCACTCAGGGGCGCGGTGCCGGAAGCCCCGGAGGCAACTGCTCGACCAACAAGGCGCCTTCGATCTGTCGATCCTCGGGGCCGAGCTTATGTCCCGGCTGCGCGCGACCGAAGCGCAGCCACAAGGTGCCCCGCTCGCCGTCAGCCATGGCCCGCAGGTGGCGATCCAGCGCGGCTTCTTCGACCTCTTCGAGCACGAGCAAGGGTCCCGCGGTCGGCGGGGGACGGTCGATGACCTCGGCGCTTCGCACCCGAAAAAGAGCCGGGGCCAAGTAGCTCCACTCGCTCGAGTCCGTCGGCCGCACCAAAGGCCCGCCCTCGACCAGGCAGCTGCAGCCGGGCACCTGTGTCCAGGCTTCGAGGGCCGAACGGTAGGCACTGGCGAACTCGGTCCGGACGGGCCCCGCGAAGGCTTCGCTGTCGTCCGGGGGCCCCATCCGCGCCCCGAGCCACAAGCGCCGCAGATGACGCTCGAGGCGAGGCCGCGCACCGACGACCACCACGCGGTGGACCGCCCGCGGATCCGTGCCCGTGCGCCGCAAGCACGCGCGCGCCAGCAAATAGGCCGCAACTTCGGGATCCGCGTCGGGCTGCACCACGGCCACGCGGGTCTTCGCCGCTTCGACCCCGACCACCCGCCACTCGGCCGCGTCGGCGGGGCGAGCTTCGTCGGCCTCGCACACGCGCAAGGCCGGACCGATGCTGCGGCTCATTCGCTGCAG
>JAUIJR010000288.1 GCA_030431075.1 Polyangia bacterium
GTCGCCATCACCGTCACCGTCGCCATCACCGTCACCGTCACCGTCGCCGTCGCCATCGCCGTCGCCATCGCCATCGCCATCGCCATCGCCATCTCCGTCCCCATCGCCATCGCCATCTCCATCTCCATCACCGTCACCGTCACCATCACCGTCACCATCACCGTCACCATCACCGTCACCATCACCGTCACCATCACCGGTGGAGGAGGTCGTGGTGCTCGAGCTCGACTCGCTCGAGCTGCCACCACTCGAGTCTCCGGTCTCCTCGCCGCCGTCGGCTAGACACACGTCCTGCACACAGCTCAGGCCATCGTTGCAAGTCCCGTTGTCGAAACACTCGCACTTGTCGGTGCCCGGCTCGCACTCGCCTTCGAAGTTGTTTCGGCAGGAGACGGCGGTCAAGAGGCCCAAGCTGAGACCCGCAAGCAGATGAAGGCGCATGCGCGGACTATAGCGCGTCGTCGGAGACCCTTTTTCGTCTGCGTGGCCGAGGCCCTAAACTGGGTCCATGACGCCGCAGGATCTCGTTCCTTATCTCGGGGCTTGGGTTTTGGACCCGGCGAAGAACGACTACCCCGGCGGCGGCGTCCCGACGGCCGGGCGCTACACGCTGACGGAGACGCCGGAGGGGCTCCACTTTGCGATGGCGTGGACCGACGCCGAAGGCGAGGCCCACGAGATGGAGTACACCCTCCAGCTGGCGGGCCGAAGCGAAGTTCAAGGGGCGCAGGTGGAGCTCGCCGTGGAAGCTCGAGGCGGCTTGGTCACGCGGGTGTACGTCCAAGATGCCCTGGTGGCCGAGGCGACGCGCGTCCTGGATCCGGACGGTCGTGGTCTCGCCATCGGTCAGCGAAGCGTCGCCGAAGGCCCCACTTGGAAGCGTAGCTGGTACGCCAAGGCGGATTGAGTCTTGCCGCAGCCGCAGCGGCGACGCGATACTGCGGGCATGAAAAGACTCTCTTGTGCGTTCGTGCTTGCCGCTTTGTGTCTCGCCCCCGCGTGTGCCGACGACACACCGGCCGATGACGAGACCTCCTCGAGCTCGGAGGAGAGCAGCTCCGAGTCCGAGAGTTCATCGACGAGCTCCGAGACCACCGAGTCGAGCACGACGGGTGATGGGGACGGCGATGGCGATGGAGATGGCGATGGCGATGGCGACGGAGATGGCGACGGAGACGGCGATGGCGATGGAGACGGAGACGGCGATGGCGATGGAGACGGCGATGGCGATGGAGACGGAGACGGCGATGGAGATGGCGACGGAGATGGAGATGGAGATGGAGATGGAGATGGAGATGGAGATGGAGATGGCGATGGAGATGGAGATGGAGATGGAGATGGAGATGGAGATGGAGATGGAGATGGAGATGGAGACGGAGACGGAGATGGCGATGGAGACGGAGATGGAGATGGCGACGGAGACGGCGACGGAGATGGAGATGGAGATGGAGATGGAGATGGAGATGGAGATGGAGATGGCGATGGCGATGGAGATGGAGATGGAGACGGCGATGGCGATGGCGACGGCGACGGAGACGGAGACGGCGACGGCGACGGCGACGGCGACGGAGACGGTGACGGAGACGGCGACGGAGACGGCGACGGCACCTTCGACTGCAGCGCACTTTCAGAGGGGGATTGCGCGAGCGAGATCCTCTGCGAGGGCCTGTACATGAACGAGATCGGCAGCGACACGCAGGGCCGCCCCTGCGTGGACGGCGAGGTCTTCGTCGAGTGCCGCGAGGTCGGCGAGTGCAGCGCCGCGTCGGCCTACATCCTTTGCGACGGGAATGGCGGCGGCTCGCCGATCTACCAGTCGCTGAGCAGCTGCCAGCCGAGCGTTTCTGGCCTCGGGGTCTGCTCACCGATGCTCTCCGGTGCGTGCTGATGCGCGCCTGATGCGTGCCTGATCTAGGGCTAGACTGCGGGCGCCATGAAGGTGCCGCCCCGCTTCGTCCTGCGTGAGCTCGGCTTGCTGCTGCTGCTCGCCGCGGCGTGGTGGGCGGAGTCACGCTGGGTCGAGCTCGAGGGCACCCTCGTGTTCGTCTACCGCGTCTTCGTCGGGCTGCTCACGGTACTGGCGGGGGCCCTCTTGCACGAGTGGGGCCACCTCCTGGCGTCCTTGGTGACGCGCGCGGTTGTCCACTTTCCGCCGGGCTGGGCGGCGAAGCTCTTGTTCGACTTTGACGTCGAGGCCAACGACCGGCGCCAGTTCCTGGCCATGTCGTGGGGCGGCTACCTGGGCTCGGCCGTCGGCGTGGCGCTTTTCGCCGCGCTCTTGCCCTGGGATCGCCTCGCGGGTCAGGTCGCCATCCTCGGTGCGGCGCTGGGCATGCTGGTCTCGATGATCATCGAGATGCCGACGACCCTCCGCGTCCTGCGGGGCGCCGAGCCACCGGCCGCCTTGCTCACCGTCGCCGGTCGGCGGCCCGAAGACTAGGCCTCGTCCGGTCGAGGTCCGCGTCGCGCCGCGCTCTCGAGCACTCCGACACCAGCCAAGAGCGAGGTGGTCGAGGCCACGCAGACCATCAAGAGCGTCGCGCGCATGACCACGAGCCAGCGGATGTCGTCCGGGACGGGAAGGAACCAGCCCGCGCCAAAGGCCAAGGCGATGCCCATCACGCCGCGTCGAAAGAGCCGTCGGCCGAAGGGCCGCGCTTCGTCCATGTCGGCCGCGCGCGACAAGGCGTGACGCACGTACATCACCATCGTCACCCCGAGCGCGGCCAAAAAGACGAAGAGGCTCATCGGCATGGAGGGAGTATAGCGCAGGGGGCTGGGCGGCGCAGGGCGTCGGGAGCGAAGGAAATACCCTACGGCAAGAAGACGCCCTCGTTCGGGGTGGGCAGCGACAGGACCGGCTCGTAGATGGACGCGTCGTTGTCGAGGCGACTGGGGCCGGGAACGATGCACCACCCGGCCAGACCCGGGTCGCAGTCGCAGGGACCGCCGTGCTCGCAGTTGGCCGTGGGGCCCGAGAAGACGTGGAAGCTGTACTCGCCAAAGGGGAGGGGCTCGGCGCTCGAGCAGCTGTTGGGACACACCCCGGCGATGCATGCGTCGTCGATCCCGTGGGACACCCAAGTCGTGGTGGACACCGACTCGCTGTACACGGCCCCCGGGGCGACCTTGACGAGCGTCGGAACGCCGCACTCGATCGGTGGGGGCGGGACATCGCAGTCGCAGCCCTCGGTCACGAGGGTTTCGCAGGACCAGCAGTTGGGGTTGCGTGGTTGCGAGTAGAAGCCCTCGGCCTCCAAGCGATACACGACCTGCGGCGCGCAGTTGTCTCCGACTTCGATGTAGCGGGCCGTCGGGTTCGAGTTGATGAAGTCGACTTGGACCAACGGCCCGAAAGTGTCGGCGATCAGCTCGCAGCTGCTGCCGTCCTCACCCCATCCATCGCTCTCGGGGCTGGGTCCGTCCTCGCCCCAACCTCCGCTGTCGGGGCTCATCCCCTCGTCGTCCATGCTCGAGCCTGCCTCCGAGCTGGCGCTGACCTCGCCCGATGCGTCGGCGGTCGACATGGTGGCCGCGGAGTCCTCGCTTTGGGTCCCATCGTCGTCGCCGAACGCACGGGAGCCACCGCAGGCACAAAGCAGGGCCAAGAGCCCTAGGTAGCTACGACGACCCGACATGCGGTCAGCGTAGCAGAGGGGCGCTTCAAAGGGCGCTCAAGGGACCCAGATTTGCTTTTCCAGGCTCGTGGGGAGGTCGACCCGAGGTCGCAGATGACGCTTCGGCTCGTGGTCACGAAGAACCAGTAGGGCGCGGGAGGGAGGGGCACCGCCGATGGACACGATCAGCCGGCGACGAGAGGGATCGGGCCACACGCCACGCATCAGGGATTCGTCCCCAAGATGAATTCCACGTCGCTGCTCGGGAGCATGAACTCGACGCTCTGCACGGCTGCGTCGGGGCCGAGGGCGCCGGGACCTTCGATGAAGCACCAGCCCTGGGCGCCGGTGATGCAGTCGCAGTCGAAGAACTCGCAGCTGGCGTCGGTCGAGACGGTCGCCGAGATGCGGTAGGCGTCGGGGGGCAGTGGCGCCGCCGCGTGGCACTGCTCGCCGCACTGCTCTCCGACGCAGGCGGGATCCACCGGGTGGGCCAGCCAGTGGGAGGTCGAGAGGGTCTCGGTGTAGCTCGCACCCGGGGCGAGCTTGAGGCCGGCAGAGCTGAAGCACGGCGGGCCAGGCTCGGGCGGGCACAAGCAGCCGGTCTCGAACATCGTCTCGCAGCTCCAGCAGTCCGGGTTACGTGAGGCGTACATCGCGTCGGACTCGAGCCCTCCGAGGACGCGTTGATTGCACTCGTCGGCCAGCTCGATGTAGAGCGCGCTCGTGGAGGCGTTGGTGAGGGTTACTTCCAAAGGGGGCCCAAACTCGTTGGGGATGGGGTCGCACACGCCGCCGCTTTCGCCCTCGTCGACGGCGGTGGTCACGGTGACCTCGCTGCCACTCATCGCACTCGTGACGCCGCCGCTCGCCGAGACGCTGCTTTCGGCGTCGGCGCCTTCGGCCGACTCGCTTTGAGTGCCGGCGGAACTTTCGCCTTCGCCGTCCGTGGCCCTACCGCCGCCGCAGGCGCTCAGGACGAGCGCCAGACTCCAGGGGCCGAGCAAGCTACGCAAGTTCATGCGCGCAGTGTAGCGCGCGCGAGGCTCAGCGGGCGAAGGCCAGGGGAAGGGGGGCTTCGTCTTCGTAGGTGACGGGCGGGGGGACTCGGGCCGGCGTGCTCGCGTCGGCCTCGGCCTCCAAGGCGCGCGGCAGGGGGCCGGCCGACATGCCACCGTCCAAGGTGAGCTCGGTGCCGTTGACGAAGGATGCCTCCTCCGAGGCCAACCAGGCGACGGCGCGCGCCACCTCGTCGGCGCGACCAAAGCGGCGCAGCGGCACCTCGGCGCTCATCGCCGCCATGCGGGCGCGACGCTCGGGGCCTTGGCCGAGCACCGGGTCCCACATGCGCGTCAAGATGGGTCCGAGGACCAAGGCGTTGCAGCGGATGGGGTAGCCCTGGTCCGCGCAGTACAAGGCGACCGACTTGGTGTGGTTGAGCACCGCCGCTTGGCTCGCCGCGTAGGGCGAGGCCGAGGGCACCCCCACGCGTCCCGCGTTCGCGGCGACATTGATGACCGATCCGCCGCGCACTTTCATCGCCATGATCGCGTGGCGGCAGCCCAAAAAGACGCCCTCGACGTTCGTGCGATGGACCTCGCGCCAGGCCACGATGCCGCAGTGCTCTGGATCTTGGGCCGCGGTGTCGTTGAAAAAGCCGTGCGTGCCGGCGTTGTTGACCAGCAAGTCGAGCCCGCGGGTACGCTCGAGTTGGTCGACGATGGTCTCCCACTGCGCCGGCTCGCGCACGTCGAGGCGACGAAATTCGCCGCGGGCGCCGAGCAGTCCGGCCACGGCGCGGCCTTCATCCACGCGAATGTCGGTGGCGACGACGTAGGCGCCGAGCTTGGCGAGGTGGCGGGCCGTGGCGGCCCCGATGCCCGAGGCGGCACCGGTGATGAGAGCGACTTTTCCGCGAAGTGAAGACATGGGTCCCTGGTGAGCCTGTTCTGGGCGAAAGGTGGAGAGGGAAAGGAGGAAGTGGCTAGTCGCGCGCGAGGAGGTTGCGCGCGGTGGGGGAAGTTTCGACCTCGGAGGCCTCTTTCATCGTGCCGAGCAGGCGGTCGCCGAAGTGACGGCTCACGCCCATCCAGTAGGCCTCGTTCTTGAAGTGGTGGAGGCGATGGAACTTGTAGATCCGCTTGTAGATGCGGCCTTTGGGGCGGTAGCTGGTGTGCGTCAAAAAGTGCGCCCACTCGTAGACCAGCGCGATGATCGACATGGCCAAAAAGCTGGTCGAGATGAGCTCCAGGCTCGGCATCAAGAACCAGTTGGCCGCGAAGGCGACGACCATCCCGACCCCGATCGCGGACTTGGGCATGACCACGTAGCGAAGGTCCCAAGGATCGATGTGGTGCGCGCGGTGATGCTTGGCCGCGTTCATGTCGATCGTCAGCCCCATGAACTCGCGCGGGCGAAAGTGGAGGATGTAGACGTGGATCAGCCACTCCGCGATGGGGTGCAAGACGAAGAGCAAGGCAACCGGCAGCAGGTCGATCCAGCCGAAGTTCCCCATCCACAAGCGGGTGGCGAAGGAGGCGGCGACGCCGAGGATCAGGATCTTGGGCGGCGTTTGAGCGACGAAGATGCGAAAGGCATCCCCCAAAGAGAGGTCGCGCGCGCGCGCGTATCGAGCCTGCGTTTCGCTGTGAAGGTCCATCATTCACCTCCTTCGGCCGCTTGGGCCATCGCTTCGAGCATGTAGATCAAGGCGAGCACGGCGTCGGTGCCCCGCTCGACCACCCGGTGCCCGGCGGTGCGGGCGGCCTCTTCGTCGTGGGCGGCGATGGCCTCGACCAAGGCGCGGTAGTCGTCGTCGGCGTGCATCTCGTCGTGCAGCGCGTTGGCGAGCAGATCGCGGATGGGCTCGTAGGTCTCGCGCAGGGTGTTGGCCGCGAGGCGGTAGGCGATGTTCTGCGAGCCCTCGGCGATCAGGTCCCACAAGTCGAGCGAGCGCAGCTGACGGGTGTCGGTGTCCTCGGCTTCGAGCAACTCGCCGACGGTGGCGCGCAGGGCTTCGACGAGTCCTTCGTCCGCCCGTTGCGCACACAGGCGAGCGAGGTCCGGCGCCAAGGCGGCGCGCATCTCCATCACCGAGCGGGCGACTTTGAAGTCGACGCGGTCCTCCCCGCGAAACAAGAGCAGCGGCAGCAAGGACATGCCGGCCGTGCGCCGGTAGTCGAGCACCGTGCTGCCTCCCCCGTGGCGGATGTCGACGAGGCCGGCTTGGGCCAGGCGCTTGAGGGCCTCGCGCACGGCACCTCGATTGACGCCGAGCACCGTGCACAGCTCCCGCTCGGGGGGTAGGGCGTCGCCCGGGGCGAGCTCGCCACCGAAGATCTGCTCGCTGAGCTGCTCGAAGACCGCATCGGAGAGCGAGCGGCGAGAGACCGGTTGAAAGCCCACGGCGCGGGTCTACCGCTGCGTGGACATAAGGTCAAGTGGTCATACCAAT